>NZ_JALJRR010000036.1:0-25391 GCF_024519615.1 Pseudomonas sp. Pse79 | reverse complement strand
CTGTGGGTTTTTCGCTGGCAAGCCAGCTCCTACAGTGGGGTCATAACCCTGTAGGAGCCAGCTTGCCGGCGAGGGTCGTCAACGATGACGGGGGAAGCCTGGATGCCCGCGGTGGTTGTGGGTTTTTCGCTGGCAAGCCAGCTCCTACCCTGGGGGCATAACCCTGTAGGAGCCGGCTTGCCGGCGATGGTCGTTAACGATGACGCGGGAAGCCTGGATGCCCGCGGCGGCTGTGGGTTTTTCGCTGGCAAGCCAGCTCCTACAGGGGATGGTTCAGCTTTTTGTTTGGCTTAATGGGCGCCGGCGGCCTTGTTCAGATCGCTTTCGGCCCATTCGGTGTACACACAGGCATCCGCCGTGGCCCAGCGCACGCGCACCGGGTCGCCGGCCTTGAGCGGCATGCCGGCGGCGGACAATGCCTTGACCGTCATCGAGGTGCCGCCCAGGGTTTTCACGCTGCAGGTCTGGCTTTCACCGAGGAACAGCACTTCGCCGACGATGGCCGACACTTCGTTCCAGCCTGCGGCCAATGGTTGCCCGGCGGCCTGTTCGACGCTCAGCGCGAGGGCTTTTTCCGGGCGCACCATCAGCAGCACGTCCTGCTCGCTGCGCAGGCCGCCGGTCAGGCGGATCGACAGGGATTGGCCTTCGAACGACGCCGCCGCGTTGCCCTGGGCCTTGAGCTTGAGGAAGTTGGAGTTGCCCAGGAATGAGGCGACAAACGCATTCGGCGGGTTCTGGTACAGGTCGAAACCGCTGCCCAGGCCGACGATCTTGCCGTGGCTGAAAATCGCGATGCGCTGGGACAGGCGCATGGCTTCTTCCTGGTCGTGGGTCACGTAGACGATGGTGATGCCCAGGCGCCGATGCAACTGGCGCAGCTCGTCCTGCAAGTCTTCACGCAGCTTCTTGTCGAGGGCGCCGAGCGGTTCGTCCATCAGCAGGATGCGCGGCTCGTATACCAGCGCCCGGGCGATGGCGACGCGCTGTTGCTGGCCGCCAGACAGTTGCGACGGGTGGCGATGGGCGAACTGTTCCAGTTGCACCAGCTTGAGCATGGCGTCGACGCGCTTCTCGCGCTCGGCACTGGCCAGTTTGCGGATCGCCAGGGGGAAGGCGATGTTGTCGCGTACCGACAGGTGCGGGAACAGCGAGTAGCGTTGGAACACCATGCCGATGTCGCGCTTGTGCGGCGGTACGTTGACCAGCGATTGGCCGCTCACCAGGATCTCGCCGCTGCTCGGCGTTTCAAAGCCGGCGAGCATCGACAGGGTGGTGCTTTTGCCCGAGCCGCTGGAGCCGAGGAAGGTGAGGAACTCGCCGTCCTTGATGTCCAGCGAGATGTTGTCCACGGCGGAAAATTCGCCATAGAACTTGTTCAGGTTGCGCAGGCTGACCAGAGGTTGGCCAGGGTTCTGCGCGGTATCTTGGATCACTGCACTCATGTTCTGCTCCTGGGCGCTCAAGCGCGGGTTTCTGTGCGCCGGCGAACGGCGGCGGCGATGACCATGACCAGCACCGAGAGGCCGATCAGCAGCGTCGAGGCGACGGCGATCACGGGTGTCAGGTCCTGACGCAGGGTGGTCCACATTTTTACGGGAAGGGTTTGCAGGGTCGGGCTGGCCATCATCACGCTGAGCACCACTTCGTCCCATGACACGAGAAAGGCGAACAGCGCACCGGCCACCATCCCCGGGCGAATCGCCGGGAAGGTCACCTTGAACACCGCCTGCAGGCGCGACGCACCGCAGATCACCGCGGCGTCTTCAATCGACTGATCGAACAGTTTCAGCGAGTTGATGATCGAGATGATGGTGAACGGCAACGCGACAATCACGTGGCTGATCACAAAGGCGAACATCGTGCCGGTGTAGCCGAGCTTGAGGAACAGCGCGTACACCGCCACGGCGATGATCACCAGTGGCACGATCATCGGCAGGGTGAACAGGCCATAGAGCAGTTCGCGGCCGGGGAAACGCCCGCGCACCAGGGCAAATGCGCTGGGCAGGCCCAGCGCCACGGCGAACACGGTGGTCAGCACGGCGACCTTGAGGCTGGCCAGCGCCGCGTTCATCCAGTCGGCGTTGGAGAAGAACTGGCCGTACCATTTCAGCGTCCAGCCCGGTGGCGGGAACACCAGCCATTGCGACGAGCCGAACGACAGCAGCACGATAAACACGATCGGCAGCAGCAGGAACAGCCCAATCAAACCGGTGGTGGCGTAGAGGCCCAGACGCATCCTGCGGCTCATGGCATTCGGAGTCAGCAGCATGACGGCTTACCTCGCATGGCTGGCGCCAACCGGGGATTCCGGCTGAAGCTTCAGGTAGAAGTAGAACAGCACCAGCGTGATGAAGATCAGCAACGCGGCACCGGCACTGGCCAGGCCCCAATTGAGGAACGACTGCACCTGCTGGATGATGAACTCGGGCAGCATCATGTTCTGCGCACCGCCGAGCAGCGCCGGGGTGACGTAGTAACCGAGGGACATCACGAACACCATCAACCCGCCGGAAAACAACCCCGGCCGGCACAGCGGCAGGAACACCCGGAAGAAGTTGGTCCACGGGCTCGCGCCACAGATGGAGCCGGCCTGCAGGATCATCGGGTCGATGGCCTGCATGGTCGCCTGCAACGGCAGCACGATGAACGGGATCATGATGTAGCTCATGCCGATCACCACGCCCGTCAGGTTGTGCACCATCTCCAGGGGCACATCGATGATGCCCATGGCCAGCAGCGCCTTGTTGATCACCCCCGAGGCTTGCAGCAGCACCAGCCAGGAATAGGTGCGGGCCAGCAGGCTGGTCCACATCGACAGCAGCACGATATTCAGCATCCAGCGGCCCCAGCCGCGTGGCACCAGGGTAATCGCCCAGGCCAGCGGGAAGCCCAGCAACAGGCTGAACAGGGTCACCAGGCCCGCCACCGAAAAGGTGTTGAGCAGCACGCGGGCGTAGGCCGAGTTGGCGAACAGCTGTTCATAGTTGCCCAGGCCCGGCACGGGCTCCAGCACGCCGCGCAGCAACAGCCCGATCAGCGGTGCGAGGAAGAACAGGCCGAGGAACAGCAGGGCCGGGATCAGGTTGCCCGCCCCGCGCCAGCGCTGGGCCAGGGGCGGCGATACGGCTTTGCTGCAAACCGCGCCGGCAGCGCCGAGGGCGCTCCCGGTCGGTGTGGTTGCCGTCATTTTCATTTGACTAGCCATTCATTCCACCGTGTCGCAATGGCCGGACCGTTCTTGGCCCAGTAGGCGAAATCGAGGGTGATCTGGTCCTTGGCATACGCCGTCGGCAGGTTGGGCGCCAGGACTGAATCCAGGCGCTGCACGCTGTCGATATTCACCGGTGCATAAGCGGTCAGGTTGGAGAAATCGGCCTGGCCCTTGGCGCTGCTGGCACTGGCCAGGAACTTCATCGCGGCGGCTTTGTTTTTGGTGCCCTTAGGCACGACGAGGATGTCGGCCATGACCAGGTTCTGCTTCCAGCTCACGCCCACCGGTGCGCCATCTTCCTGCAGGGCGTGGATGCGACCGTTCCAGAACTGGCCCATGCTGACTTCGCCGGAGGCCAGCAGTTGCTGCGATTGCGCGCCGCCGCCCCACCAGACGATGTCTTTTTTGATGGTGTCGAGTTTCTTGAAGGCGCGATCCAGGTCCAGGGGGTAGAGCTTGTCGGCGGGCACGCCGTCGGCGAGCAGGGCCAGTTCGAGCACGCCAGGGCTGGGCCATTTGTAGAGGGCGCGTTTGCCGGGGTAGGTCTTGGTGTCGAACAGCGCGGTCCAATCCTGGGGCTTGGCGGCGCCGAGTTTGCTTTCGTTGTAGCCGAGCACGAAGGAGAAGAAGAACGAACCGACGCCATGGTCGGAGACGAAGCGCGGGTCGATCTTGTCGCGCTGGATCACCGAGAAATCCAGGGGTTCGAGCAGGCCTTCGGCGGCGGCGCGCAAGGCGAAGTCGGCCTCGACGTCTACCACGTCCCACTGCACGTTGCCGCTTTCGACCATGGCCTTGAGCTTGCCGTAGTCGGTCGGGCCGTCTTGCACCACGGTGATGCCGCTGGCCTTGCTGAAAGGGTCGGCCCACGCCTGCTTCTGCGCATCCTGGGTGCTACCGCCCCAGCTCACGAAATTCACGCTTTCGGCCGCCAGGGCCGCATGAGTGACCGTAGCCAATAAACCCGCGAACAGCACTGCGGTTGCACGTTTGTTCAACACCATTTTCACGCCCTCATTTGTTGTGTTTTTGAGCGGGCTTGGTAATGCCCGCCTATCGGGAGCAGTAGGTCCATCGGAGCCTCTAATCGAGGCCCAAAAGGCGACCGTGCCAAGGGCTATTATTGGTGCTGTCCCTGGCGGGCGCACTTGGCGAAAGCGTTCGGTCTATGGAATATCATATTATGGTATTCCAAACTTTGTGCAAGCATTTTGCCTTACCGGTTATCCGTCACTCGGTGAAGGGAATGCTCTCGACTACCTCCAGGTCGTAGCCAGTCAGCCCGGCGTATTTCAGGGGCGGGCCGAGGTGACGCAGCTTGCCGACGCCCAGGTCCTGCAATATCTGCGCCCCGGTGCCGACTTCCGAATAAATCCGCGATTGCGAACGGTTGAACTGGCGCGGCGCCTGGGTCAGTTGCGGTACGCGCTCCAGCAACGCCTGGGACGATTCATGATTGGCCAGCACCACCACCACGCCACGACCTTCGGCCGCGACGCGTTGCAGGGCGGCCCACAGCGTCCAGTTGGACGGACCGCTGTAGTCGGCGCCGACCAGGTCGCGCAGCGGGTCGATCACATGCACGCGCACCAGCGTAGGTTCATCGCGGCGCAACGGGCCCATCACCATGGCCATGTGTACGCCACCCTCGATGCGGTCTTCAAAGGTGATCAGGCGGAACGTGCCATGCACCGTGGGCAGGTCGCGTTCGCCAATGCGCGCCACGGTGCGTTCGGTGCTGAGGCGGTAGTGAATCAGGTCGGCGATAGTGCCGATCTTGATCCCGTGCTTGCGCGCGAAGATCTCCAGTTCAGGTCGGCGGGCCATGGTGCCATCGTCGTTCATCACTTCGACGATCACCGAGGCTGGCGTATGCCCGGCCAGGCGTGCCAGGTCACAGCCGGCTTCGGTGTGGCCGGCGCGGGTCAGCACGCCGCCGTCTTTGGCGCGCAACGGAAAGATGTGCCCGGGCTGCACGATATCGGCCGGCCCGGCATTCATGTCCACGGCCGCCGCCACCGTGCGTGCGCGGTCGGCGGCAGAGATACCGGTGGTCACACCGCTGGCCGCTTCGATGGACACGGTAAACGCGGTGCTGAACGCGCTGCCATTGCTCGGTACCATCTGCTCAAGGCCCAGGCGCTGGCAGTGTTCGTCGGTGAGGGTCAGGCAGATCAGACCACGGGCTTCACGGGCCATGAAACTGATAGCCTCGGCACTGCAGCACGCCGCAGGCAGCAGCAGGTCGCCTTCGTTTTCCCGGTCTTCGTCGTCTACCAGGAGCACCATCTTGCCTTGGCGGTAGTCTTCGATGATGTCTGCGATGCTGTTGAAGGACATGTTGGGTGCTCGATTTGTTGGTCGTATGTATTATGGTATACCACAAAAACCAAGCAAGAGGATGTCGCGATGAAGGCCTACTGGATTGCCCATGTAGATGTGTCCGATGCAGAGCAGTACACGCAGTACACCCAACGCGCGCCGGCGGCGTTTGCGCAGTTTGGCGGGCGGTTTCTGGCCAGGGGCGGGCGCAGCGAAGCGATGGAGGGCGGGCCGGCACGGCAGCGTAATGTGGTGATTGAGTTCGATAGCTATGAGCAGGCGGTGGCGTGTTACGAATCTGCAGAGTATCAGGCGGCGAAGGCCCACCGCGAGGGGGTAGGGCAGGCGCAGATCATCATCGTGGAAGGGCTGGCGCCTTAGGTATATCAGTCCAAGTATTGTTCCAAATGTGGGAGGGGGCTTGCTCCCGATGGCAGTGGTTCAGTCACCTCATTCAGTGGCTGACACACCGCTATCGGGGGCAAGCCCCCTCCCACATTGGGTTCGGTGGTGTGGAATAGGATGCGTTGCAGCGCCCTGGTTTCGACGATGAGCAGGGCTGATTCACGCGCTTCAAACTGTGGGAGGGGGCTTGCCCCCGATAACGGTGTGTCAGCCAACGACGATGTTGAATATGCCACTGCCATCGGGAGCAAGCCCCCTCCCACATTTGAACCGAGTTCAGCTTGAAGATCAGCGGATGAAGTGGATCTTGCCGCTGTCGTCATTCCCGATGTAGATGCCATACACCCCGGCCTGGCGTTCCTCGATGTAGCGTTCGAGGATCTGCCGGATCGCCGGGTAGTAGATGCTGTCCCAGGGAATGTCCTCGGGCGCGAAGAATTGATAGTCGAGGGTCTCCGGCCCGAACTGGCCGGTGATCTCCAGCGCGATGGCGCGGAAGATGATGTACACCTCGCTGATCTTCGGCACGCTGAAGATCGAGTAGGGCGAGACGATCTCGGCGCGCACGCCGCTTTCTTCCCAGACTTCGCGCAACGCGGCCTGCTCGGTGGTCTCGCCGCCCTCCATGAAACCGGCCGGCAGGGTCCAGGTGCCGGGGCGCGGTGGGATCGCCCGTTGGCACAGCAGGTACTTGCCGTCCTGCTCAATGATGCAGCCGGCGATGATCTTGGGATTGATGTAGTGGATATAGCCGCAACCGCGGCACATCAGGCGCTCATGCGTATCGCCCGGTGGCAGCTGGTGACCGAGGTCACTGCCGCCGCATTTGGGGCAAAAGCTTGGCCTGAACACGGTCAGTGACCTATACGCGGTTCTTTGAGGGCGATGGGCAGGGTGATCTCGGGGATCTTGCCGGTCTCTTCCTGTTTGCGCTTGAGGTAATCCAGGGCCACGGCCGCCGCCGCGCGCACGTGGTCGACGCAGGCCTGGTGGGCGGCGAGTGGATCGCCGCTCTTGATCGCCTGGACCATGCGTTCCATTTCCTGATTGCTGGTGCCGCGACGGTTTTCCTGGGACACCGACGTGGCGCGCAGGTAGCTGATACGCGCCTGCAACTGACGCAACTGGGTGGCGGCCACGTGGTTGCCGGAGCCTTCGAGCAACACGTCGTAGAACCCCTGTACCGAATCGATGACCTGTTGCAGTTCGCCGTCCTTGAGGGCCTTGCGGTTTTCCTCCAGGGCTTTTTCCAGGGCCTTGATGTCCTTGGCCTTGGCGCGCAGGGTGAACAGCTGCACGATCAAACCTTCGAGCACGCAGCGCAGTTCATAGATGTCGACGGCATCGGCCAGGGTGATGATCGCCACCTGGGGCCCCTTGGCATCGGCGAATTCCACCAGGCCTTCGGACTCCAGGTGACGCAAGGCTTCGCGTACCGAGGTACGGCTGACGCCGAGGCGGTCGCACAGGTCGCGTTCCACCAGGCGATCACCCGGCAGCAGCTGGAAGTTCATGATGGCGCTGCGCAGTTTCTCCAGCACGATTTCGCGCAGGGTGACCGGGTTGTGATTGACCTTGAAGCTGTCGTCGAGGGGCAGGCGTTTCATGGGGGCTGCTCTGAATGGGGCGGTTAACGGGATGCCTCGGCATCGGCTTCGGCGAAGGCTTCCCGGGCCAGCCGGAAGCTGTCCACGGCGGCGGGAACCCCGCAATAGATGCCGACCTGAAGCAGAATTTCGCGTATTTGTTCACGACTCAGGCCGTTACGCAAGGCGCCGCGCACATGCAGCTTGAGCTCGTGAGGCCGATTGAGGGCCGAAATCATTGCCAAGTTTATCATGCTGCGTTCTTTAAGCGACAAACCCTCCCGGCCCCACACATGGCCCCAGCAGTATTCGGTGACCATCTCTTGCAAGGGGCGGGTGAAGTCGTCGGCGTTCTCGATCGAGCGCTGCACATAGGCTTCGCCCAGCACCTGGGTGCGGATCTTCAGGCCCTGCTCATACTTTTCGTTGCTCATTGCACACAGCTCCTCAAGCCAGGGTGGGCAGCGGGCCCAGCTTGCCTTTGTGATAGATCATCGGCGTGACCGGTTGCTCGGGCAGGATCAGGTTCTTCACGGCGCCGACGATGATCGCGTGATCGCCGCCGTCGTATTCGCGCCACAGCTCGCACTCGATGATCGCCGTGGCCTTGGCCAGCAGCGGGTTGCCCAATTCGCTCAGGTGCCACTCGATGCCCTTGGCTTTTTCCTTGCCTTTGCTGGCGAAGGCATAGGCTTCGGCGGTCTGGTCGGCGGACAGCAAGTGAATCGCAAAGCGCTTGCTGTCACGCAGGATCGGGTAGGTGTCCGACGCATAGTTGGGGCAGAACAGCACCAGGGCCGGGTCGATCGACAGCGCGCTGAACGCGCTGGCGGTGATGCCGACGATGCCGCCGTCCGGGTCGAGGGTGGTGACCACCGTGACCCCGGACGGGAACGAGCTCATGACGTCTTTGTAAATGCCGGGTTCGATCATGGTTGTGGACTCTTAACGCATCACAAAAGGATCAGGCATGGGCGCCTGGGAGAGGTTGATCCACACCGTCTTCAGCTCGGTGTAGGCCAGCACCGAATCGATGCCGCTTTCGCGTCCGTAGCCGCTGTTCTTGAAGCCGCCGATGGGCGCCATGGCCGACACCGCGCGGTAGGTGTTGACCCAGATGATCCCCGAGCGCACATCGCGCGCCAGGCGGTGGGCGCGCCCGAGGTCGCGGGTCCAGATACCGGCAGCGAGGCCGAACTGCGAGTCGTTGGCGATGGCCAGTGCTTCGGCTTCGTCCTTGAAACGGATGACCGAGGCCACCGGCCCGAATACTTCCTCTTGCATGATCTTCATCGAGTTGCGGTCGCACTCGAACAGCGTCGGCTCATAGAACCAGCCTTCGCTAAGGTTCTGCGGGCGCTTGCCGCCGGTGCGCAGGCGTGCCCCTTCGGCGATGGCGTCCGCCACCAGGCCTTCGACCACGGCCAGTTGCTGCGCGGTGGCCATGGGGCCCATTTCGCTGGCGTCGTCTTGCGGGTTGCCGATGCGGATGCGTTGGGCGCGCGCTACCAGGCGCTCGACGAATTCGTCGTAGATAGCGTCCTGCACCAGCAGGCGCGAACCGGAGACGCAACTCTGCCCGGACGCCGCGTAGATGCCGGCGATTGCACCATTGATGGCGCTGTCGAGGTCGGCGTCGGCAAAAATGATATTCGGCGACTTGCCGCCCAGTTCCAGGGAGAGTTTGGCGAAGTTCTCCGCGCTGCTGCGCACCACATGCCTTGCCGTGGCCGCGCCGCCGGTAAAGGCGATCTTGCGCACCAGCGGGTGGCGGGTGAGGGCGGCGCCGGTGCTGGGGCCAAAGCCTGTGACCACGTTGACCACGCCCGCTGGAATGCCGGCTTCGAGGGCCAGGCGCGCCAGTTCCAGGACGGTCGCCGAGGCATGTTCCGACGGCTTGATCACGATGGTATTGCCCGCCGCCAGGGCCGGCGCGAGTTTGATCGCGGTCAGGTACAGCGGGCTGTTCCACGGAATGATCGCAGCGACTACGCCCATGGCTTCATGCACGGTGTAGGCGAACAGGTCGGGCTTGTCCAACGGCAGGGTGCCGCCTTCGAGCTTGTCGGCCAGGCCGGCGGTATAGTGGAAAAACTCCGGCAGGTAGCTGACCTGGCCACGGGTTTCGCGGATCAGCTTGCCGTTGTCGCGGCTTTCCAGCTGGGCCAGGTGTTCCTTGTTCGCGGCGATCAGGTCACCCAGGCGGCGCAGCAGTTTGCCCCGCGCGGTGGCGGTGAGGCCGCGCCAGGCCGGGCTGTCGAAGGCGCTTTGCGCGGCCTGCACGGCGCGCTCCACGTCGGCTTCGTCGGCGTCGGGCAATTGCGCCCAGGGTTCGGCCAGGGCCGGGTTGAGGCTGTCGAAGGTCTTGCCGGAGAGGGCATCGACCCATTCACCGCCGATGCACATCTGGAAGCGTGCGAGTGTCATGCAACGATCCCCTTGATTGGATTGTTTTGGGCGTACACCGTGTCGAGGAACCCCAGCAGCAACTGGTTGACCAGGCGCGGCGATTCTACCGGCATCATATGCCGTTGCTCGGCCAGCACCGCAACGCTGGCGCCGGGAATGCGATCCGCCAGTTGCCGGGCCATTTCCGGGGTCGAGCCAGGGTCGAGTTCGCCGGTGGCGACCAGGGTCGGTGCGCGCAACCCCGGGAGGTCGTCGGCACGGTACATGTCCTGGGTCGCAAACAGTTCATAGGTGGTCAGGTAACCCTGGGGGTCGTTGCCCGCCAGGGTTTCACGCAGCGCGGCGATCTGCGCCGGGTTGGCCGCCTGGTATTCACGGCTGAACCAGCGCGACAGTGCGGCTTCGGCATTCGCGTCGGGGCCGTGTTCGGCGGCCTGGGCGGTACGTGCGATGACTCCGGCACGCTGTTCAGGGCTGCGGTTGAACACACTGTTGAGCACCACCAGGCCCTTCAGGCGCTCGGGGTAATGCAAGGCAAACGCCCGCGCGACCAGGCCGCCCATGGAAAACCCGATCACCGTGGCCTGGGGCAGTTGCAGGTGGTCGAGCAGTTCCAGCAACTGGTCGGCATAGCCGAGCAGCGGGGTGTCGGCGGCCGGGCGCGGGCTGGCGCCATGGCCGAGCATGTCATAGGTGATCACGCGGTAGTTCGTGGCCAGGCCAACGACTTGCCCGCCCCACATTTCTTTATTCAGGCCCACGCCGTGGATCAAAACCACAGGCTGGCCTTGGCCGGTCGCCAGATAACTGGTGCCAGCCGGGGTGCGTTCAGCGGTGAGCCGAATCATGGAGCGCTCCTGCATGCTTTTTGTTGGGGTGGCCGGTCTTGCTTACTGGGCTTTTTCAGCCGCCAGCTCTTCCAGGTCGATATAACGGTTGCCGATGCGTGGATGCAGGCGGCCGCCATCGGCGCAACCCAGGACCACGACGATTTCGTCGGCACGCGGCGCATCTTCGATCTGCATCTCCAGGGTGATGTAGTGCGAACGCAGGCCTTCGTCGTCCTTGTGCATCATCGGGATCTGGATCGACGTGCCCGGGCCGCCGCGCTTGTTGGTAAAACTCAGGTAGCTCTTGGCCTTGACCGCCTCACGGTAGTGGTTGCCGAAGCGCAGGGTGTGGATGATCGCGCTGGCATGTTCGATCTCGCCGTCGGCACCGACCACTGCCGCCTTGCCGTAGGCCTCGATTTTTTCCGCGCCGCCGATGATGCCCACCAGGCGCTCGACCATCAGCGCGCCGAGGTCGGAGCAATTGGCACGGATCTCAGGCTTGAGGTCTTCGACGAAACCGCGACCCAGCCAAGGGTTTTTCAGCACCACGGCCAGGCCGACCATGGTCACGGGAGTGTCCGCGGCTTTACCGCCTTCGATAAAGGTTTCTTCTACGTAGCTGACGATCTTGCGGATTTCGAAACTCATGGGCTGCTCCGTCTGATGTGAGAGGTCTGCGTATGATGGTATACCATAATACGAGAATCGCAATAGACGTCAGCACGTTCGAATGATCGGCGGTTGCACGCCAGCCTTATCCGCGGATGCGGACAGTGACGCCGAGGTCGGCGGGAGGTATTGGCGTGTGAATGCACCTCAAGGCGACCGGTTGCGCGGTCGGGCTCAAGGTAGAGGCTGGCGTGGGGTAAACAGCAGAGGCGGTGAGTGGCTCACCGCCTTGCATTGGCGGGGGTTAGAACTTGAAGCGGCCTACCAGGCCTTTGAGCTGCCCGGAGATATCCGTCAAACGGCCAGAGCCGGTCTGCGCCGAGTGGGCAAAGTCTTCCACCAGTTGGGCATCGGCGTGGATTTGCGCGATGTGCTGGTTGATCTGTTCGGCGACCTGGTGCTGTTCCTCGGCGGCGGTGGCGATCTGGGTGTTCTGGTCGCGGATCGAGTCCACCGAGCCTTGGATCTTGTCGAAGCTGTCGCGGGCCTGCTGGATGCGTTCCACACTGGTTTGCGACACCTGCAGGCTGCCTTGCATCTGCAGGGTGACTTCCTGGGTGCGGCGCGCGAGGTTGCCGAGCAGGCTGTCGATCTCGCCGGTGGAGTCGGCGGTGCGGCGGGGCAGGGCGCGCACTTCGTCGGCGACCACCGCGAAGCCACGGCCCTGGTCACCGGCGCGCGCGGCTTCAATCGCCGCGTTGAGCGCCAGCAGGTTGGTCTGCTCGGCAATCGAGCGGATCGTGTCGAGGATGGTGTTGATGTTTTTGCTGTCCTGCTCCAACTGCTGCATGGTCTGGGTCGACTTTTGCAGGTCTTCGCTCAGTTTGAGCACGCTGCCGGTGGCTTCGCCGATATGCTGCTGGCCGTCGTGTACATCGCGGTAGCCTGCGTCGGCGCTGGACGCGGCGGCGCTGCAGGAGCGGGCGACTTCGTTGGCGGTGGCCACCATTTCGTTGAATGCGGTACTCACCAGCTCCACGGCTTCACGTTGGCGACCGGCGGCCTGGTTCAGGTTGTTGGCCACTTCGCGGGTGTCGGCGGCGGCGCTTTGCAGGTCGGAGGATGCGCTGCCGATGCGCTGTACCAACTGGGCGATCATGCCTAGGAACTGGTTGAACCAGCCGGCCAGGCTGGCGGTTTCGTCCTTGCCTTGCACCTTGAGTTGGCGGGTGAGGTCGCCTTCACCTTCGGCGATTTCTTGCAGGCCGTCGGCGACCCCGCGAATCGGGCGCACGATCATGCTGGCGAAGCTCGCGCCGACAATCGCGAAGACCACGGCGAGTACCGCTGCGATGGCTGCGATCAGCCAGGTCAGGCGGGTGGCGTCGGCCATGACTTCGTCGCGCTTGATCAAGCCGATAAAGCGCCAGCCCAGGTCTTTGGAGCTGACCACGTTGGCCATGTAGGCCACGCCATCGATATCGACTCGGGTCACGCCGTCGCCGCGCTTGGCCAGTTCGGCGTAGTTGGCGCCAAGTTCGGCCATCGGCTTGAAGTTGTGCTTGGCGTCGCTGGGGTCCACCAGCACGTTGCCGTTGGCTTCCACCAGCATCAGGTAGCCGCTGTCGCCCAGCTTGATGTTGCGCACCAGTTCGGTGAGCTGCTTGAGCGAGACGTCCAGGCCGACCACGCCGAGCAGGGTGCCGCTGGCGTCGACCACGGTGTGGACCGTGCCGATCAGCACCACATCGTCCGGCGCCCAGTAATAGGCCCCGGTCCGCACGGTGGTGCCCGGAGCGGCCACGGCGGCTTTGTACCAGGGGCGTACACGCGGGTCGTAGTTGTTCAGTTTGGTGTCGTCAGGCCAGCTCGCATAACCGCCGTCGCTCAGGCCCAGGGACAGGTAGGCGGTGCTTGGATGGCTTTTGGCGAACTGCTCGAATATCGCCAGTAGCTCTTTATTCGTTGGCGTCAGCGGGATTTGTGCGGCGTCGGCACCGGCGTAGTTCTTCAGCTCCTTGGCCGCGACAACGCGAGGGTCTTTGGCCACGTACTCGACGTTCTGGCTGATGCCGTCGAAGAACTGCTTCATGCCGTTATCGATCTGACGGATCTCGCGGCCGCTGCTGTCGAGGAAATTGGCCACAGCCGCCTCGCGCAGGTTCAGCACCACCAGCACCGCCACCAGGATAACCGGCACGCACGCGATGGCCGCAAACGCCCAGGTCAGCTTTTGCTTGATATTCATGACTTCTCCCGCGGGTATTTATAGTTTTGGCAAGGGGAAAACAGTAGCGTCGCATGTATTGTTATGAGGGGTGCGCCCATGCGTACCCCTTATATCGACCGTCGGGGCACGCACTTGAGGCCGTGGAGGCGTTCAGCCGATACGGTTGCCGCCCAGCGCATCGCGCTGCATCGACTGCAGGTTGTTCTCGATGGTTTCGCAGATGGTTTCCATCTGGATCTGATGTTCGCTGGAATGAAACGGGCTTTGCAGGTCGGTGCCGATGCGCTCGATGGCCAGCAGCATGAAGCCCACCACCGTGGAGGCCAGCGGGGTGAACCAGCCCAGGGATTCGACCAGGCCCACCGGCACGATCAGGCAGAACAACGAAATGAACAGGCGCGGGAAGTACACGTAAGGGTAGGGCAGCGGGGTATTGGCGATGCGTTCCATGCCGCCCTGGGCGTTGGACAAATCCACCAGCGTCGACTCCAGCCGCGCCAGGCGGATGCTGTCCAGGTGCCCGGCCTTGTATTCCCTGGCCAACAGCGCCGCCGAGCCGGTGAGGATGTCATTGGCGAAATTGTTGGTGGCGCCGTTGCGCGCAAATTCCTCGGCCGGGATAAATGCCCGCACCTCGTCCGGGCACGGCCGGCCCTTGAGATGGGCGGCCAGGCAGTTCACATAGGCCACATGGCGGCGCAACAGGGTGGCCTTTACCGGGTTCACGTCGTTGCCGAGGTCATCCAATAGCGTCAGCACCTGCCGCGCGAAACTGCGCGAATTGTTGACCATCGCGCCCCATAAGGTGCGCGCTTCCCACCAGCGGTTGTAGGCGCTGCTGTTACGAAAACTGATCAGCACCACCAGCGCTGAGCCGAGCAAGGTCAGGGGCATCAGCGGCAGGTTGATCTTGGTGGTGAGAAACAGCATGAAGTCCACGGTGACGGCGACGTCCCACAGCAACAGCCAGAACAGGGCCCAACCGACATAACCCATGGTTTTGATGATCAGGCGGTATTTTTTGACGATGGCGGCTTTCAAACGGAGACCTCGCGGCGAGCGGTAAGCAACAGTGCCTAAGCTCGGACGTTGGTTTGCCGTGAAAGGTTCGGTGAAGGAGGGCGGTACACCGGATCAAATCAATGATTGCGCCCGTCGAGCTGGGTAGAGAGCAAG
This sequence comes from Pseudomonas sp. Pse79, assembly GCF_024519615.1. NCBI lineage: Bacteria > Pseudomonadati > Pseudomonadota > Gammaproteobacteria > Pseudomonadales > Pseudomonadaceae > Pseudomonas > Pseudomonas sp. Pse79. Next base: position 10,607 of record NZ_JALJRR010000036.1, on the reverse strand, counting down.
GACCACCACCATGCTATGCTCGAAAAGCTAACAGAGGGATTCCAAATGACGAGTACAACCGATGTCAGTATTGCCAGCAAAGTGCGCAGGCTGGCTAAAGCGCATCATGTCACCGCTGAACGTGACAGCATCAGCCGAATGGCGGTTGCCATCACCGGACTGGCTGGTGATGCGGTCGAATTGGATGGTGTGGAACAGTTATTGGTCAACCTTAAGCGCAAGGGTATTTTGAGCAAGTCGGAAACCCTTGCACTTCAAGGCAGTTATCTTCAGGAGAAGCGCCGCGCCAAGAAGAAACTCAGCGCATGAGTTTTGATCCTTTCGGAGATTTTGATACCGCTGGATATCTTCAAAACGCGTTACAGCTTAAAGATCCTATGGAGGTCAAGGAGTCCGAGCATCTGTCCTTTGAGTTGAGCATGGAAGATGCACTGGGTTATTTGGCCAAGAAAAAACCGATTGATTACAAGTCGGTCCTCAAAGTACACGAAATCTTGTTTTCTGATTTCTATCACTGGGCGGGTAAAGATCGAAATGATCTGGTGCCGCATCTTGCCGTATTCAAGGGTTCCCACGACGATCCTTGGCACACTGTCTTTGAACATCCTGGCTCGATCAAGCGCTCCATTGACTATGCGCTTGAACTGGCGTCGAACAAGAAGCGCTTCAGAGAGCGTCCTGGCGATGTGATGGGGCAACTAGCATTTGCGCACCCTTTTCTTGATGGTAATGGGCGCACGATTCTGCTTGTTTTCATGGAGCTTTGTTATCGCGCCAAGTTCGCCATTGAGTGGTCGAAAACGAACAAGGACGATTATCTTCGGGCACTTAGCGAAGAGCTCAGGGCACCGTTCAAGGGGCATCTGAATAATTACTTGAAACCCTTTGTCGTCGATATTGCCCACCGTGATGAATGGCCGGGCATGATAGGTGGCATCAAGGGATTGGATGGCCTGGATAAAGAAGGGATAACTTATGAAAATCTGGACGATCCTGAGGTTCAACAGATCTACAAAACCTATCGAGCACAACTGATCGATACGCCCCCGTCCGCAAAATAGAGCAGTGACGTAATACGCTCGGATCGCTGTCCTGATCCTATCGTTTACCGCTGAGCCAGAACACTCGCCAGCAACCCGGGAAAACGCGCCTCAAGCACATCCGCGCGCAACGAATTCAGATGCGCGGTGCCGACGCTGCGGGTGTGGACCAGCCCGGCATCGCGCAGCACGCGGAAGTGGTGGGACATGCTGGATTTCGGCCGCCCGCCGTCCAGTTCGCCGCAGGTGGCCTCGGGCACGTCGGCCAGGTAGCGGATGATTTCCAGGCGCACCGGGTCGCTCAAGGCGTAGAGCACGCGTTCGAGTGTCAGGTCTTGCAGGGCGGGGTGTTTGAAGGCTCGCATAAAACAAATGATAACAGGGCTGGTGTTGAATACCATAGTTCGAATACCATCGAACTATCGAATCAATCACTCGCTCCTGGAGGTGCCTGATGGCTGCCTTGTTTGAACCCTACAAACTCAAAGACGTGACCTTGCGCAATCGCATCGCGATCCCGCCGATGTGCCAGTACATGGCCAACGATGGCATCGTCAACGACTGGCACCACGTTCACCTGGCCAGCATGGCCCGTGGCGGCGCCGGTTTGCTGGTGGTCGAAGCCACCGCGGTGTCCCCTGAAGGCCGTATCACTCCTGGTTGTGCGGGTATCTGGAGCGATGCCCACGCCCAGGCGTTCGTGCCGATGGTCAAGGCCATCAAGGCTGCTGGCGCGGTGCCAGGCATTCAGATCGCCCACGCCGGTCGCAAGGCCAGTGCCAACCGCCCATGGGAAGGCGACGACCATATCCCCGCTTCCGATGCGCGCAGCTGGGAAACCATTGCGCCTTCGGCCATTGCGTTCGGCGCCAACCTGCCTAACGTGCCGCGCGCCATGACCCTGGACGACGTCGCCCGCGTGCGCCAGGACTTCGTCGACGCCGCCCGCCGTGCCCGCGACGCCGGTTTTGAATGGATCGAACTGCACTTCGCCCACGGCTACCTGGGCCAGAGCTTTTTCTCCGAACATTCCAACCAGCGCACCGACGCCTACGGCGGCAGCTTCGACAATCGCAGCCGTTTCCTCCTGGAAACCCTGGCCGCGGTGCGCGAAGTCTGGCCGGAAAACCTGCCGTTGACCGCGCGTTTCGGCGTGATCGAATACGACGGCCGTGACGAGCAGACGCTGACCGAATCCATCGAACTGGCCCGTCGCTTCAAGGCCGGTGGCCTCGACCTGCTGAGCGTCAGCGTCGGCTTCACCATCGCTGACACCCAGATCCCGTGGGGCCCGGCGTTCCTGGGGCCGATCGCTGAGCGCGTGCGTCGCGAAGCCGGTATCCCGGTCACTTCGGCCTGGGGGTTTGGCACGCCGCAATTGGCGGAAGGTGCGTTGCAGGCCGGGCAGGTGGATTTGGTCTCGGTGGGGCGCGCGCATCTGGCTGATCCGCATTGGGCGTACTTTGCCGCCAAGGAACTGGGGGTAGAGAACGCCTCCTGGACCTTGCCTGCGCCGTATGCCTATTGGTTGGAACGCTATCGCTGAGGCGGCCGCTCAGCCCGACCTGTGGGAGATGTCACACCGATGCCGGCAGGCCCGCCGCCATCGAAGCCTCGCTAAAGCTCGACATCTCCCACATTTGATCTCCAGGGCTGACAGAAAGTGTTCTTGCGCCCCCTCCTTGCGGGTGCCGTTGAGCCTCACGGTTGTCGAACGAGGGTGGGGCTTATAACGGCGTCAGCACATTCATCACCGTATCCAGCGCCACCCGCGTGTCGTCCAGTTGCACCAGCGAGGCATGCCGGGCGCCGAGGGCGTCGCGGTTCTGGATCGCGGTGAGGATCGCTTTGTGCCGGGGCAGGCTCAGGCCCTGGATATCCGGGCGGCGGTTGGTGATGTTGATCGACTCGCGCAGCGGCAGCGACAGCATGTTGCACATATATGCCAGCAGGTCGTTGCGTGTGGCGTCGGCAATCGCACGGTGGAAGTCCAGGTCGGCCTGTAGCAGCGCGTCGTGGGTCTGCGCGGTTTCCATGCCGAGGTAGGCTTTTTCGATGGTGGCGATGTCTTCAGCGGTCGCGGTGGTCGCGGCCATGGCGGCGATTTCCGGTTCGAGGATGCGCCGCACGCCAGCCAGGGTGTTGAAGAACTCGCTATGGGGGGTGGACTGCATCAACCAGGACAGTACGTCCGGGTCGAGCAGGTGCCACTTCACCCGCGGCCGCACCACCGCGCCTACCCGTGGCTTGGAATACACCAGGCCCTTGGCGCTGAGCACCCGGGTCGCCTCGCGCAATACCGAGCGGCTGACCTTGTACTCCTCACACAGCGTGGCCTCCATGGGCAGTCGTTCTTCTGGCTTGAAGCGACCGGAAACGATGTGCATGCCCAAGTCCTGGACGATCTGGGCATGCATGCTCTTGCGCGGCTTGGACGGCTGGTGATCCATAACGACAGGGATGCTCTGGCTAAATAGGCGGCATCATAGCATCCCAATTAGTGGGAATGACGTGGGACTTCGGCCCCGCGGCAACCCACCAGGAAATCGAAGTCGCAGCCCTGGTCCGCCTGCAGCACATGGTCGATGTACAGCTGGCGGTAGCCGCCGACGATCAGCTTCTGCGGTGGTTTCAGGTCCGCCATGCGCGCCGCCAGTTCGGCGTCGGGGATGTCCAGGTGCAAGCGCCCGTTGGCGCAGTCGAGTTCGATCCAGTCGCCTTCGCGCACCGCAGCCAACGGCCCGCCGGCAGCGGCTTCCGGTGCGACGTGCAAGACCACCGTGCCATACGCCGTGCCGCTCATGCGCGCATCGGAAATCCGCACCATGTCGGTCACGCCCTGGGCCAGCAGCTTGGCGGGCAGGCCCATGTTGCCGACTTCGGCCATGCCCGGATAACCCTTGGGTCCACAGTTTTTCATGACCAGGATCGAGTGGGCGTCCACCTCCAGTTCCGGGTCGTTGATGCGCGCCTTGTACATGTCGAAATCCTCGAACACCACGGCCCTGCCACGGTGCTGCATCAGCTCCGCGCTGGCGGCCGACGGCTTGAGCACCGCGCCCAGCGGGGCCAGGTTGCCGCGCAGCACACAGATGCCGCCGTCGGCGCGGATCGGGTTGTCGAGGGTGCGGATCACTTCGTCCTGGCCGTAGATCGGCGAGTCCTTGGTGTTCTCGCCCAGCGACTTGCCGTTGACGGTCAAGGCGTTCGGGTGCGGGATCAGGTTGGCTTCACCGAGCCGGCGCAGCACCGCCGGCAGGCCACCGGCGTAGTAGAACTCTTCCATCAAGAAACGCCCGGACGGTTGCAGGTCGACGATGGTCGGCATGCCGCGCCCGATGCGCGTCCAGTCGTCCAGGTCCAGCTCCACGCCGATGCGTCCGGCGATGGCTTTGAGGTGGATCACCGCATTGGTCGAACCGCCGATGGCCGCGTTCACGCGGATCGCGTTTTCAAAGGCTTCCTTGGTGAGGATCTTCGACAGCTTCAAATCTTCGCGCACCATCTCTACCGCACGCATGCCGGACATATGCGCCAGCACATAGCGCCGTGCATCCACCGCCGGGATCGCCGCGTTGTGGGGCAGGGAGGTGCCGAGTGCCTCGGCCATGCAGGCCATGGTCGACGCGGTGCCCATGGTGTTGCAGGTGCCCGCCGAACGCGACATGCCGCCCTCGGCCGCGAGGAAGTCATCCAGGCTGATGGTGCCGGCCTTGACCTGTTCGCTGAGCTGCCACACCACCGTGCCCGAGCCGATGTCCTGGCCCTTGTGCTTGCCGTTGAGCATCGGCCCGCCGGTGACCACGATGGCCGGCACGTCGCAACTGGCGGCGCCCATCAGCAGCGCCGGGGTGGTTTTGTCGCAGCCGGTCAGCAACACCACGCCGTCGATGGGGTTGCCGCGAATCGCTTCTTCCACGTCCATGCTCGCCAGGTTGCGCGTGAGCATGGCGGTAGGGCGCAGGTTCGATTCGCCATTGGAGAACACCGGGAATTCCACGGGGAAGCCGCCGGCCTCGATCACGCCGCGTTTGACGTGCTCGGCGATCTGGCGGAAATGCGCGTTGCACGGCGTCAATTCCGACCAGGTGTTGCAGATACCGATGATCGGTTTGCCATGGAACTGATGGTCGGCGATGCCCTGGTTCTTCATCCAGCTGCGGTACATGAAGCCGTTCTTGTCGGCGGTACCGAACCACTGGGCGGAGCGTAGGCCGGGCTTTTTATCAGGCATGATGGTTTCTCTTATTGTATGACTATATGTTCTATGCGTGCTTAAACATAAGCGCAAAATCGAAGCTTTGGAAGAGTTGTTTTGCAAATAGTCCTACTATATAGTCTGGCTTAACTGAGGTATGGCCCTGGCGGATTTTCGCGAGAGGCGTCCCCCGAGCTTCTATAAAAACAACAATCGGAGATCGACCCCCATGAGCCAGGAACTGCGGCTTATACGGCGCATCACGCTGAAACTGATTCCCTTCCTCATCCTGCTGTACCTGATCGCCTACGTGGACCGCTCCGCCGTGGGCTTCGCCAAGCTGCACATGGGCGCCGACGTCGGCATCGGTGATGCGGCCTACGGTTTGGGCGCGGGTCTGTTCTTCATTGGCTATTTCCTGTTCGAGATCCCCAGCAACCTGATGCTCGATCGCTTCGGCGCGCGGCGCTGGTTCGCGCGCATCATGCTCACCTGGGGCGCCATCACCATCGGCATGGCGTTCGTGCAGGGGCCACACAGCTTCTATGTGATGCGCTTTCTGCTCGGCGCGGCGGAGGCGGGGTTCTTTCCCGGCGTTCTGTACTACATCACTCAGTGGTTCCCGGTGCGCCATCGCGGCAAGATCCTCGGGCTGTTCATCCTCTCCCAGCCGATCGCGATGATGATCACCGGCCCCGTGTCCGGCGGCCTGCTGGGCATGGACGGCGTCCTCGGCCTGCACGGCTGGCAATGGCTGTTCATCGTCATAGGCACCCCGGCGCTCCTGCTCACCTGGCCGGTGCTGCGCTACCTGCCGGACGGCCCCAAGCAGGTCAACTGGATGAGCGAGGACGAAAAAACCTGGCTCACCGGCGAACTGGCCAAGGACCTGCAAGCCTACGGCCAGACCCGCCACGGCAATCCACTGCACGCCCTCAAGGACAAGCGCGTGTTGCTGCTGGCGCTGTTCTACCTGCCGGTGACCCTGAGCATCTACGGCCTGGGCCTGTGGTTGCCGACCCTGATCAAGCAGTTCGGCGGCACGGACCTGGTTACCGGCTTTGTGTCGGCGGTGCCGTATATCTTCGGCATCGTCGGGCTGTTGATCATCCCGCGCAGTTCCGACCGTTTGAACGACCGCTATGGCCACCTGGCGGTGCTCTATGTACTGGGTGCCATCGGCCTGTTCTGCAGTGCCTGGCTGAGTGTGCCGGTGCTGCAAATGGCCGCGCTGTGCCTGGCGGCGTTCGCACTGTTTTCCTGCACGGCGGTGTTCTGGACCCTGCCGGGGCGGTTTTTCGCCGGCGCCAGTGCGGCAGCGGGCATTGCGTTGATCAACTCGGTGGGCAACCTCGGCGGCTATATCGGCCCGTTCGTGATCGGCGCGCTCAAGGAATACACCGGCAACCTGGCTTCGGGCTTGTACTTTTTGTCCCTGGTGATGGTGTTCGGGCTGGTCTTGACCGGCGTGGTCTACCGCGTGCTGGAGCGCAAGCATGTGCTGCCTGCCGAGCAATTTGCCGCCAGTGCCCGTGGCGCCACACGTACTTAATCGAGGAGAAGTTTTATGCGTTTAGTTCAGTTCGAGGTGTCCAACGGCGAGCGCCGGGTCGGTGTGGTGGAGGGCAGCCAGGTGCGCGAAGTGCTCAGCGCCCACAGTGTGCGCGAGTTGGCGCTGGCCGCGATCGAAGCCGGCGTGGGCCTGGTGCAGCAGGTGCAGAGCCTCGGCCTGGGCGACAGTCATCATTACGCCGAGCTGCTGGCCGACCTGAAGATCCTGCCACCGCTGGACCACCCGGACCCGGCCCATATGCTGATCAGCGGCACCGGCCTGACCCACCTGGGCAGCGCGTCGGCGCGGGACAAGATGCACCAGCAGGCCGGTGACGACAGCGCGTTGACCGACACCATGCGTATCTTCAAGTGGGGCGTGGAAGGCGGCAAACCGGCGGCCGGCCAGGCGGGCGTGCAGCCGGAGTGGTTCTACAAGGGCGACGGCAGCATCGTGGTGCGCCCCGGCGCGGCATTCCCGGTGCCGCCCTTTGCCGAAGACGCCGGCGAAGAGCCGGAGATCGGCGGGCTGTATGTGATCGGCCACGACCGCAAGCCCTATCGCCTGGGTTTCGCGGTGGGCAACGAGTTCTCCGACCACGTGATGGAACGCAAGAACTACCTGTACCTGGCCCATTCCAAACTGCGCAGTTGCAGCTACGGCCCGGAGTTGCGCGTGGGCGAGTTGCCCCGGCATCTTGCGGGCACCAGCCGCATCCTGCGCAACGGCGAGGCGATCTGGCAGAACGAGTTCCTCAGTGGCGAGGCCAATATGTGCCACAGTCTGGAAAACCTTGAGTACCACCACTTCAAGTACAGCCAGTTCCTCAAACCCGGCGATGTACACATTCATTTCTTCGGCACCGCCACCCTGTCATTCGCCGACGGTATACGTACCCAACCGGGCGATGTGTTCGAGATCAGCCAGGCCGAGTTCGGCGCGCCGCTGGTCAATCGTGTCGGCAGTGCCGATGCAGCCTTCGAACCCGGCGACGTCATCACCCTTTAAAGGAGAGCCACATGCCTCAGTTCCTTGGTCACAACTACATCGGCGGCCAGCGCAGCGCCAACGGCAGCCTCAAGCTGCAGAGCGTCGATGCGGCGACCGGCGAAGCCTTGCCCCAGGATTTCTACCAGGCGACCCCGCAGGAAGTCGACGCCGCCGCCAAGGCCGCAGCAGCGGCTTACCCGGCGTACCGCGCCCTGAGTGCATCGCGCCGCGCGCAGTTCCTTGACGCAATCGCCGATGAGCTGGACGCGCTGGGCGATGCCTTCGTCGAACTGGTCTGCCGTGAAACCGCGCTGCCCGCTGCGCGTATCAAAGGCGAGCGCGGCCGCACCAGCGGGCAGATGCGGCTGTTCGCCACGGTGTTGCGTCGCGGCGATTTCTACGGCGCGCGCATCGACAAGGCACTGCCGGATCGCCAGCCGCTGCCACGCCCGGACCTGCGCCAGTACCGCATCGGCCTGGGCCCGGTTGCGGTGTTTGGCGCGAGCAACTTCCCCCTGGCGTTTTCCACGGCGGGCGGGGATACCGCCGCCGCGCTGGCGGCCGGCTGCCCGGTGGTGTTCAAGGCCCACAGCGGGCATATGGCCACGGCCGAGCGCGTCGCCGATGCGATCATTCGCGCAGCCGAGACCACCGAGATGCCGGCGGGCGTGTTCAACATGATCTTTGGGGGCGGCGTCGGTGAAGCGCTGGTCAAGCACCCGGCGATCCAGGCGGTCGGCTTTACCGGCTCGCTCAAGGGCGGGCGCGCCCTGTGCGACATGGCGGCGGCGCGTCCGCAGCCGATCCCGGTATTCGCCGAGATGTCGAGCATCAACCCGGTCATCGTGTTGCCCCAGGCCCTGCAGGCGCGGGCCGAAACCGTGGCACGCGAGCTGACTGCCTCGGTGGTGCAAGGCTGCGGCCAGTTCTGTACCAACCCCGGTCTGGTGATCGGCCTCGCGTCGCCGGCCTTCAGCGCGTTCACCCAGCAGGTGGCGCAACTGATCGGCGATCAGCCGGCGCAGACCATGCTCAATGCCGGCACCTTGAGCAGCTATGACAAGGGCCTGCAAAAACTGCTGGCGCACCCCGGCATCCAACACCTGGCCGGTCAGGCTCAAGCCGGGCAACAGGCGCGGCCGCAGTTGTTCAAGGCCGATGTCAGCCTGCTGATCGACGGCGATGAAGTGCTGCAAGAGGAAGTGTTCGGCCCCACCACGGTGTTCGTCGAAGTCGCCGACCAGGCCCAGCTCAGCGCCGCCTTGCATGGCCTGCACGGCCAGCTCACGGCGACGATCATCGGCGAGCCGGCCGACCTGCAACAGTTCGCCGAACTCACGCCGCTGCTGGAGCAGAAAGTCGGGCGTATCCTGCTCAACGGTTACCCGACCGGCGTGGAAGTCTGCGATGCGATGGTGCATGGCGGGCCGTACCCGGCGACGTCGGATGCGCGTGGCACCTCGGTCGGCAGCCTGGCCATCGACCGCTTTCTGCGCCCGGTGTGTTTCCAGAACTACCCGGACAGCCTGCTGCCCGACGCGTTGAAAAACGCCAACCCGTTGCGTATCCAGCGCCTGGTGGATGGCACTCCGTCACGCGACTCGCTGTAACGCGCACCTGAGAACAATAACAATCCAGGAGGCAACATGTCGTTTCACGCCGTCAGCGCACACCGTGCGCAACTGGGGGAGGGCCCGTTCTGGGACGTGTCCACCCAGGCCCTGTATTGGGTCGACATCGCTGGCAAACAGGCGCTGCGCCTGCTGGACGGGCAGTTGCAGGCCTGGCAGTTGCCGGAGCATGTGTCCGCGTTTATCCCGTGTGAACGCGGCGATGCGCTGGTGACCTTGAGCAGCGGCGTCTACCGATTGGACCTGGCGAGCGCCGCGTTGAGCCTGTTCTGCGTGGCCGACCCGCACGCGGGCAACCGTGGCAATGAAGCGCGCTGCGACGCCCAGGGCCGCCTGTGGCTGGGCACCATGCAGAACAACATCGGCGAGCACGGCGAAGACCTGCCCGTTACGCGACGTTCCGGCGGGCTGTTTCGTGTGGATGCCGATGCGCGGGTCACGCCGTTGCTGCACGGCCTGGGTATTCCCAACACCTTGCTGTGGAGCGACGACGGCCGCCAGGTGCATTTCGGCGACAGCCTCGACGGCACGCTGTATCGGCATGCGATCCAAGCGAACGGCCAACTCGACCCCGCCCAGCCCTGGTTCGGCCCGCATGGGCGCGGCGGGCCGGACGGGTCGGCGATGGACAGTCAGGGCTACATCTGGAACGCGCGCTGGAACGGCAGTTGCCTGCTGCGCCTGACGCCGGACGGTGAAGTCGATCGCATCGTCGAACTGCCCGTCAGCCGCCCCACCAGTTGCGTGTTCGGCGGGCCCGACCTCACCACCCTGTACATCACCAGCGCCGCCAGCCCCTTGGATCACCCCTTGGACGGTGCGGTGTTGGCCATGGAGGTCGATGTGCCCGGCAAACCGTGTCACCGCTTTGCCGGCTAAACGCTATACCGCTTTACCCCTGTAGGAGCGAGCTTGCTCGCGAAAAACGTTAACGATGACGCGCGCATCCTGAATGCACGCGGCGTTCTCAGGCTTTTCGCGAGCAAGCTCGCTCCTACAAAAAAAAGAAAACAACAATAAGGAGTCAACCGTATGAATCGTCGTCGTGCTATCCGTTCCTTGTGCTGCGCCGCTGTGGCGGTCTCGGCCATCAGCTTGAGTGGGCTGTCGCTGGCCGCCGAACCCGTAAAAATCGGCTTCCTGGTCAAACAAGCCGAAGAACCCTGGTTCCAGACCGAATGGGCCTTCGCCGAAAA
>NZ_JALJRR010000035.1:0-44743 GCF_024519615.1 Pseudomonas sp. Pse79 | reverse complement strand
GGAAAAGCCCCAAAGTAACCAAAGGGCTCTTGCCCCACCACTCGGCACCTCGCTTGGGCTCGGTGTGCCCGAACGCAGGCTTGCGTGGTTTAAGATCAAAAGCGGCTCGCTTCGCATCGTGTTTACGCGGGGGGGCGGTGTTTTTTCATGGTCTGGATTTGTGCCACAACCCCACTGCAATCAATGCAGTGCCCAGACGGGTGCAGTCGGATTTGACTGAGAATTCCTGGGCACTCACCGCTTCAAAATGTGGGAGGGGGCTTGCCCCCGATAGCGGTGGTTCAGTTACAGATGAATTGACTGACACACCGCTATCGGGGGCAAGCCCCCTCCCACATTTACAGTGCGCGGCGGCCCGCCGTAAGGGCGGAACCATAAGCCGCCGTTACCGCAGCAACGGATATGTACTCAATCCAAAAGGGTCAACCCCATGAGCCTGCTGCCCTACGCCTGGGCCAAATCCCAACGCATCCTCCTGCGTCCCGGCGAGGCCGGCCTGCTGCTGACGGTCTGCCCGTCGACCCCCGGCTGGTCGATCAGCGAAGTGCAACGTCAGTTCGGCCAGAGCCGCCTTGAACAGGTGCGCGATGATGAACTCGACGGCCTGCTCGCCAGCGCCTATGCCGACACCGGCAGCGCCGCTGCGGTAGTCGGTGCCGCCGAAAACGAAGTCGACCTCGACCGCCTGATGCAGGACATGCCCGAGATCACCGACCTGCTCGACACCCAGGACGGCGCGCCGGTGATCCGCATGATCAACGCCTTGCTGACCCAGGCCGCCCGCGATGAGGCCAGTGACATCCATATCGAACCCTACGAAACCCACTCGGTGGTGCGCTACCGCGTCGACGGCACCCTGCGCGACGTGGTCTCGCCGCGCAAGGCGCTGCATGGCGCGCTGGTGTCGCGGATCAAGATCATGGCCCAGCTCGACATTGCCGAAAAACGCCTGCCCCAGGACGGCCGCATCGCCCTGCGCGTGGCCGGGCGGCCGATTGATATCCGCGTGTCGACAGTGCCCACCGGGCATGGCGAGCGCGTAGTCATGCGCTTGCTGGACAAGCAGGCCGGGCGCCTGCAACTGGAGACCCTGGGCATGGAGCCGCAACTGCTGGCCCGCCTCGACACGCTGATCCGCCAGCCCCACGGCATCGTGTTGGTCACCGGGCCCACCGGCAGCGGCAAGACCACCAGCCTCTACGCCGCGTTGGCGCGGCTGGATGCGAGCACCAGCAATATCCTCACCGTCGAAGACCCGGTGGAGTATGACCTGCCGGGCATCAGCCAGATCCAGGTCAACGCCAAGATCGACATGACCTTCGGCCTGGCTTTGCGTGCGATCCTGCGCCAGGACCCGGACATCATCATGATCGGCGAAATCCGCGACCTGGAGACCGCCCAGATCGCCGTGCAAGCCTCGCTCACCGGCCACCTGGTGCTCGCCACCCTGCACACCAACGACGCGGTGTCGGCGGTCAACCGCCTGATCGATATGGGCGTCGAACCGTTCCTGCTGGCGTCTTCACTGTTGGGCGTGTTGGCCCAGCGCCTGGTGCGGCGCCTGTGCCCGCACTGCAAGCAGGCAGACCCGGCCGTGCCGGGCACCTGGCGCCCGGTGGGCTGCGCGCAGTGCAACCAGATCGGCTACAGCGGGCGTACCGGCATTCATGAATTGTTCTGCGTCGACGACGAGGTGCGCAGCCTGATCCACCAGGGCGCCGGCGAGCAGGAGCTGCGTCTGGCGGCACGCCGCGCCGGCATGTTCAGCATGCGTGAAGACGGCGAGCGCTGGGTGCGCAGCGGCACCACCGCGGCCGAAGAAATCCTGCGCGTAACACGGGACGCCTGATGAATCGCTATCGCTATGAAGCCGCCGACGCCAGCGGCAAGGTCGAGGCCGGGCACCTGGAGGCGGACAGCCAGAGCGCGGCGTTTGCCGCGTTGCGCAGCCGTGGCCTGACCGCGCTTCTGGTGCAGGTCGAAGGCGGTCAACAGGCCGCGGGCGGCAGCAGCCTGTTCAGCGCCAAGCTGTCGGACAACGACCTGGCCTGGGCCACGCGGCAACTGGCGAGCCTGCTCGGCGCCAGCCTGCCGTTGGAAGCGGCGCTGAGCGCGACGGTGGAACAGGCCGAGAAAAAACACATCGCCCAGACCCTGGCCGCCGTGCGCGCCGATGTGCGCGGCGGCATGCGCCTGGCCGATGCCCTGGCGGCACGGCCACGGGACTTTCCGTCGATCTACCGTGCGCTGATCGCGGCGGGGGAGGAGTCCGGCGACCTGGCCCAGGTGATGGAGCGCCTGGCCGACTACATCGAGGAGCGCAACAACCTGCGCGGCAAGATCCTCACCGCATTCATCTACCCCGGCGTGGTGGGGTTGGTGTCCATCGGCATCGTGATTTTCCTGCTCAGCTACGTGGTGCCCCAGGTGGTCAGCGCGTTCTCCCAGGCGCGCCAGGACCTGCCGGGGCTGACCCTGGCGATGCTCAACGCCAGCGACTTTATCCGCGCCTGGGGGTGGCTGTGTTTTGCCGGGATCGTCGGCAGCTTCTGGGGCTGGCGCCTGTACCTGCGCGACCCGGTGGCGCGCTTGAACTGGCACAGCCGCGTGCTGCGCTTGCCGCTGATAGGGCGCTTTGTGCTGGGCCTGAACACCGCGCGATTTGCCTCGACCCTGGCGATCCTCGGCGGTGCTGGCGTGCCGCTGTTGCGCGCCCTCGAAGCCGCGCGCCAGACCCTGTCCAACGAGCGCCTGAGCCAGTGCGTCAACGACGCCACCGCCAAAGTGCGCGAGGGCGTCAACCTCGCTCCGGCGCTGGCGGTGGAGAAGGTGTTCCCACCGGTGCTGATCCACCTGATCGCCAGCGGCGAAAAAACCGGCTCACTGCCGCCCATGCTCGAACGCGCGGCGCAGACCCTGTCGCGGGACATCGAACGCCGTGCCATGGGCATGACCGCGTTGCTCGAGCCATTGATGATCGTGGTGATGGGCGCGGTGGTGCTGGTGATCGTGATGGCGGTGCTGTTGCCGATCATCGAGATCAACCAACTGGTGACCTGAATGTGGGAGGGGGCTTGCCCCCGATTGCGATGGGTCAGTCTATGCATCTTTGGCTGACACTCCCTCATCGGGGGCAAGCCCCCTCCCACATTGGACCCTACCTGTTCAGTTGATTTTGGGGTGGGCCGATACCGCCAGCCCGCAACCTCGGGTTCATCGTTTCGTCACAGCCAAGCTCCTCGCCGCAGCCTACGCCGCCTTGACGAAACCCCCACTGAAACCGCGCTGTCACCTGCCTCCAAACCGCTCAAAACCATGACCAAAACACCCGAGAATCTTTTTAAAAATCAAGCTCTTCCTCCCGAGGTTTTTTCCCATTGCTGTCATCGGAAACTGCGAAATTCTCTAGCCATGGCCTCACCCCCAGCCACCCCCGAGACACGGCTTGGGACCGGAGCCATGGCGTCATGCAAGAGCCATCTACCCCAAACGTACAAACACGACGAAAGGAGATTCTTCATGTTTAAGCGCAACGTTCTCGCGGTATCCATGACCCTCGCTGCACTGTGCTCGGCACAGGCTGCAATGGCTGACATCAACGGCGGTGGTGCAACCCTGCCTCAGCAGCTGTACCAGACTCCGGGCGTGCTGACTGCCGGTTTCGCCCAATACATTGGCGTGGGCAGCGGTAATGGCAAGGCAGCCTTCCTGACCAACGACTACACCAAGTTCGTGGCCGGTGTGAGCAACAAGAACGTGCACTGGGCCGGTAGCGATTCCAAGCTGAGCGCGACTGAACTGTCGACCTACGCCACTAACAAACAACCGACCTGGGGCAAATTGATCCAGGTGCCATCGGTGGCTACTTCGGTTGCCATTCCGTTCAACAAGGCCGGCACCGCTGCCGTTAACCTGAGCGTTAACCAACTGTGCGGCGTGTTCTCCGGTCGACTGACCAACTGGAACCAGATCACCGGTTCCGGCCGCACGGGTGCGATCAAAGTCGTTTACCGCAGTGAATCCAGCGGTACCACTGAACTCTTCACCCGCTTCCTGAACGCAAAGTGCAGCGAAGCCAAAGCGTTCGCCATCACCACCACCTTCTCGTCGAGCTACGGCAACGTGGCCAATAGCGTACCGGCCGGTGCCGTTGCCGCGGCCGGTAGCCAAGGCGTGATGACTGCGCTGAACGCTACGGACGGTGGTATCACCTACATGAGCCCGGACTACGCCGCGACTACTTTGGCCGGTCTGGATGACGCCACCAAAGTCGCCAAGGTTGCTGGTGTTTCGCCTGCGCCTGCCAACGTGTCGGCCGCTATCGGTCAGATCCCTGCGCCAACCGAAGCCCGCGCCGATGGCTCGTTCATCGATGCCACCAACCAGGACAACTGGGTGCCGGTATTTGCGGGCACCGCAAGCGGTTCAGCCACCTTCGCTTACCCAACGACCGGCTACCCGATCCTGGGCTTCACCAACCTGATCTTCAGCCAGTGCTACGCCAACGCAACCCAGACCACCCAAGTGCAGGACTTCTTCCTGCGCCACTACGACAGTGCTGATAACAACGACGCCGCCATCAACGACAACCGCTTCGTACCGCTGCCAAGCAACTGGAAACAAGCGATCACCGACACCTTCGCTACCGTTTCCAGCGCTCAAGGCATCGGCAACACCAGCGTCTGCAACGGTATCGGTCGTCCGCTGTAACCCACGCTGTCAACGACCCGCAACACCCGATCAGCAACGGCCTGTGCCGTTGCTGATTTTTTTTGCATTGCGATTTCTTCTGTAGGAGCGAGCTTGCTCGCGAAGGTCGTCAACGATGACGCGGGCTTGCTGAATGCCTGCGGCGTCCTCATGTTTTTCGCGAGCAAGCTCGCTCCTACAGAAACTGCGCGTCGTCCTTATCGGGCTGTTACCAGTCCTTTATGAACTTTGCATGACAGAAGTTCAGTCGCGCCCCTCGCCAACCGCCTAACCCTCATACGTGAGCGCGTCTTGCTCCCTGCGTGATAACAAAGAAGGAAGATCCCCGATGGTCCGCTGCAAATCGCCGGTTAACCTGAAAGCCCAAGAGACGATCCTGCGCCTCAAGCCCCTGGCCCAGGCCATTGCCCTGTTGATGGTGGCGGGCAATGCCCATGCCGCTACGGCGTTCAGTTCCAGTTGGTTTGCCGACAAGGGCGCGACCCAGGCGGCGACGGCGGCGCGGATCAGTGCCGGGCAGGTGCCGGGGATTCCGACGTTGAACCAGCAGGCGCAGGTCAACCAGCGGTTGGCGCGTTCCATCAGCACCTTGAACACCAGCGTCGCGGCGATTGCGGCGCAGCAGGCAGCACAAGCGGCGGGGCGTCAGGCGGCGTTCGGCCAGGTGTCGACGATTCCCGATGGTTTGGGCAAAGGCGGCCTGCAAGTCGACAACAGCCTCACCCAAGGCTGGACCAACGCCAAGGCGCCGACCCAGATCCAGGCAGGCGGCAAGACCACGGTGAGTATCGAGCAGACCGCTGACAAGGCGATCCTCAACTGGGAGACGTTTAACGTCGGACGCAACACCACGGTGGATTTCCAACAGCAATCCAACTGGGCCGTGCTCAACCGCGTCAACGACCCCGATGCGCGGCCCAGCCAGATCCAGGGCCAGATCAACGGCGCCGGCACGGTGATGATCATGAACCGCAACGGTGTGGTCTTCAGCGGCACCAGCCAGGTCAATGTGCGCAACCTGGTGGCAGCAGCGGCGAACATCACCGATGAACAATTCACCCAGCGTGGCCTCTACGTTGATACCACCGGTACGCAACCGACCTTCACCGACGCGGCAGGCAAGGTTGAAGTGCAACGCGGTGCCCTGATCCAGACCCACAACGCCGCCACCTCCACCGATGCCGGCGGCTATGCCTTGCTGCTCGGCACAGAGGTTGAAAACGCCGGCACCATCGTCACCGCCAAGGGCCAGACGACTTTGGCGGCCGGCGACAGTTTCTACATCCGTAAAGGCGTGGGCACAGCGGGCAACGAACGCTCCACCACCCGTGGCAATGAAGTCGCCACAGCCCTCAACGCCGACAGCACTGCGGGCAAGGTCACCAACAGCGGCCTGATCATGGCATCCACCGGCGACATCACCCTGACCGGCCACCAGGTACAGCAAAACGGCGTTGCCCTGACCAGCACCTCGGTCGACACGCGCGGCACCCTCCACTTGCTCAACGCGGCCAGCGACACTACTGGCAGCGTCACGCTGGGCGAGGGCAGCACCAGCGCGATCCTGTTGGACGCCAGCGGCAGCACCGCCCTCAATACCCAGAAAAACAATGGCCTGATCGCCCTCGATGGCAAGCCCGCCAACCTGATCACCGAGCAATTCAACCACTTGAGCGCTGTGGCCGACCGTACCGACCAGTCGCGTATCGAGATCGTCAGCGGCGGCACCGTGGATTTCCAGAAGGGCTCGATCACCCTGGCCACTGGCGGGCAGGTCGCCGTCAGCGCCGCTGGGCGCAGCCTGGTACGCGATGGGGCGATGATCGACGTGTCCGGCGCGGTTGGCGTCAAGGTGTCGATGGAATCCAACAACATCAAGATCAACGTGCAGGGCAATGAGCAGCGCGATGCGCCGGTCAACCGCGATGGCGGCAAGCTGATCAACAACGATGTGTGGGTCGACTTGCGCGAGCTGGTGTTCGTGCCTGCAGGCACCAACGGCTATGCCACGGATCGCTGGTACACCGCCGGCGGCTTGTTGGAGGTCGGCGGTTACCTCGGCACTCAAGGTCACTCGGTAGGCGAGTGGATGGCTCAGGGCGGGACCGTGACCTTTACCGGCAAGGATGTGGTGACGCAGAAGGGCGCACAGATCAACCTGTCGGGCGGTACCGTGGACGTGCAGGACGGTTATATCCAGCAGACCTGGCTCAAGGGCCCGGATGGGCGCTTGTATGAGCTGTCTAACGCGCCGGGCGACATCCTCTATTCCGGGTTCTACAAAGGTTATGAAGACACCAGCAAGCGTTGGGGCCAGACCGATTACTACTACAACCCGATGATCGCCAAGCAGCGCCGTTACGAGAGCGGTTACACCGTGGGCCGCGATGCCGGCAAGCTGGTGGTCGGTACCACCAGCGCGGTGCTGGAAGGCCAACTGATCAGCGATGTGTTCCAGGGCGATCGCCAGACCCAGGCGCCAAACATCAACCTTGACGGTTACCAGCAGTCGCAGAAGGCCATGGCCCAGCGCGCGCAGTTGATCATTGGCGGCTACACGCCGGTCTATAACAAGACCACCGGCACCCTGCGCTATGCCCTGACCGGCAATGCCGACCAGGTGCTGATCGACAGCAACACCCAGAAAATCGCCGACGGCCTGGACCTCACGACTGTGCTGCCGACGGATCGCCAAGGCCAGATCGTGCTCGACAGCGACTCGCTGAACGGTTTCCAGTTGGGCGCAATCAAGGTCGCCGCCAACCAGCAGGTCAGCGTCAACGGTGCGCTCAATGTGACCGACGGCGGCAACATCACCCTGTTCGGGCCCGGCGTGGAGGTCAACGCCAACCTTACGGCCCACGGCGGCAGTATTCATGCAGGCAACATCCTCAGCCAGGTCGATCCGCTGAAAGATGGCGCGGTGGAGGATACGTACCTGCCGGGCGGCGGCAGTGTGACGGTCGCCGCCGGGGTCAAGCTGGATGCCAGCGGGCGCTGGAATAACCTGCTGCTGGACGCGGCCAACAACACAGGCGTGGCCTATGTGAACGGTGGCAATGTGTCGCTGCGCAGCACGGTCAATGTGAACCTGATGGCTGGCAGCGTGGTGGACGCCTCTTCCGGCGGCACCCTCGGCGTGGATGGCCGGCTCACAGGCGGCAAGGGCGGCAACGTGACCCTGGGCGCGCTCCGCGCCCTGGGGCTGGACGGCGAGGTGCGCGGCTATGGCGTCACCGGCGGCGGCACCCTGGCGTTGCAGGCACGCAAGGTGCAGATCGGCGACAGCCCCGTCGTGGCGGATGACGACACCCTGAAACTGGCCGGCGGCTTCTTCAATAAAGGCTTTTCGGCCTACGACATCACCGGCAACGAGGGGTTGATCGTTACCGACGGTACGCAAGTCGATGTCACGGTCCCGGTGTATCGGTTTGGTGCGCAGGCGTCGTCGATCGCCACCGGCAGCGACCCGGCCAGTGCGCTGGAACGCTGGACGCCCATGCTCTATCAGGAAGATCCGACCAAGAGCCTGCTGACCCAGCGCCGTGGCGCCGGCTTGAGCCTGAACGCCGGCGACGTCAATGCCACCGCCGAACAGTTGGCAACCACCGCCCTGACCGTGGGCCGAGGCGCGGTGATCAACGTCGACCCAGGCCAGGCCATCAACCTGCGCAGCGTCGGCCAACTGAACATGGACGGCACGCTGAACGCCTGGGGTGGCAGCGTCGCCCTGGGTGGGGTGACGGCGGGTTCTTCAAAAGACGTGAATCCCATCGGGCATGGTCGCTCGATCTGGGTCGGCGAACATGCGCTGATCGATGTCGCGGCGCGGGCTGCCACGGCGGTTGACGTCCTTGGCCGCACTTATGGCCTGGTACGCGATGGCGGCAGCATCAATATCGGCGGCACGCTCGATCTGCAGACCGGGGTTGCTACGGCCAGTGATTTGTTTGTGGTGGTGCGTGAAGGGGCGCGGCTGGACGCCTCCGGCACCCAGGCCCTGCTGAATATTCCGGGGCAGGGCATGGTACGCCAGGCCAGCAATGGCGGCAGTATCAGCCTGGCGTCCAATAACGGCCTGTACCTGGACGGTAGCTTTGTGGCCCGGGCAGGGGGCGCAGGGGCTGCGGGCGGTAGTCTGGCTGTCGCGTTGGAGAGCCCCGACTATGACCGCTTTATCGCCGTTGATCGGGTGCTCAAGGGCCGTGAATTGCTGATCAGCCAGGTCCATCAGCGCCACGACTTGGCGGCGACTGCGCAAGAGGCTGCTGACAGCTTGGAATACGGCCACGGGCGGTTGGGTGTGGATCAAGTCAGCGCGGGTGGTTTTGACAACCTGGCGCTGATGAGCAACGGGGTCATGAGTTTTGACGGTGACGTCTCACTGAATATGGGCCAAAGCCTGCGGTTGTTCGGTACGGCCTTCGGCCTCAGTGAAAATGCCGCTGACAACTCCCGGGTCAACCTGGCTGCACCGTATCTATTGCTGGCTGGCGTCAACACGTCAGGCCGGGACGGATATGTGCGTCCGGTGATCGTGCTGCCTGTCCCGTCCCAGCGTGAAACCGCCGCTCAGTTCAACGCCCGCGCTAACCTGATCGATGTGCGCGACAGTGTGTTGTTTGGCGTCAAGGGTAGCCTGAGGCAGGCGGATGGCAGCCTGCTGGATGTCGAACGGCGTGGGTTTGACCAGGTCAACCTGACCAGCGATGGCGACCTGCGGTTTCTGGCCGGGGCCAATGAGAACGGAGTCGCCACGGGTATCAGCACCCAATTGCTGACCCAGGGCGACATGACCTTGCGCGCGGCGCAGTTGTACCCCGGCACACAGGTCGGCGCGCGGGTGATCGCGGGTTACCTGGGCGGGGGGGAAATTAACAACGATATCCTGTTCGACCCATTGCGTACGCTGACCATTGGCCGTACCGGCGCTGCCGACGCCGCCATTCCCTATTCGGCGTTCGGCCGCCTGCAACTGGGCGCAGCCACGGTTCGCCAGGGCGGTGTGGTGCGGGCGCCGCTGGGGCTGATCGATATCGGCAGCATGGGCAGCAACCTGGTGCAACTGTTGCCGGGCAGTATCACCTCGGTCAGTGGCAAGGGGCTGGTGCTGCCCTATGGCGGCACGCTGGATGGCCAGGAGTACCGCTACAACGGTCAAAAGGTGACGTTTATCGGCCAGGGCGGGGTGGTCAGCGTGAACAGAGACTTGAGCGTCGGCGTCATTCTGGGCGGTACGACCGTCGCTGTGCAACCGGATGCGACGCTTGACCTCTCCGGCGGTGGCGAACTGCTGGGCGCCGGCTTCATTTCCGGGCGCGGCGGTTCCACCGATGCGCGCTACAACCCGCTGGTGCAGTTCGGCGCCAACGGCGGGTTTGTCCTGCCGGGCCTGTCCACTAACCCGATCTATGCAATTGTGCCCGGGGTACAGCCAGGTGCGGCGCCAGTGGCGGCGGAGGGCGGTGCCGTGGCGCCATTGATCGGCCAGCAGATCACCATCGGCGCTGGTGTGCCGGGGTTGCCGGCGGGCACCTACACCCTGATGCCGTCGACCTACGCCCTGATGCCGGGGGCCTTTCGCGTCGAGATCAATGGGCTGGCCGGGCTTGGCGGCGATGGTGCGACCACGCTGATGCGCAATGGCTCGTGGGCCACCTCCGGGCAGCTGTCGATTGCCCACACGGGGATCAGCAACAGTGTCGCCAGCCAATTGATCCTGACCTCGGCCGATACCCTGCGCCGTTATTCCCAATACAACGAAACCAGCTACGCCCAGTTCGCCAGGGCCGATGCGGCCCGGATCGGCGTGCCACGGCCAATGCTGGAAGCCGATGCCAAAACCTTGAAACTGTGGCTGCGCCCCGGTGCGGGTGCGGATGCCTTCTCGTTCGAGGGCATCGGCCGTTTCGATGCCGCGCCAGGCGGCTACGGCGGTACGGTGGCAGTGCTGAACCCAACCCGGCAGGGTATCGAAGTGGTCGGCGCGGGCAAGTCCGCCACTGCGGACTTCGCCGGCATCACTCTCAAGGCCGACACCCTCAATGCCTTGGGCGCATCGCGGCTGGTGGTGGGCGGCATGACGGTGGTGGAGTACGGCCAGTCCGGTAACTTTATCAACCTGGCATCCGGTTTGAATGGTGCCAACAGCACGGTGACGTTGCGCGAAGGGGCAACACTGGCGGCCCCTGAAGTATTTCTGGTGAGCGACACCGGCGCGATCGTGGTGGAGCAGGGCGCCTCGATCAACACCCTGGGACGCGGCAAGGCCAGTTACGACGCACGTGACGGGTTTATCTATCAGGTTGCCAACATGCTGGCGGTGTCCAACGGGCTGCTCAATGTGGTCAGCGCGCGTGTATTGGGCGGAACGTTGAGTCAGGGGATTAACATCGGCGCCTGCGACGGCGGCACGTGCAGCGGCCAGACCGGCCTGTACTCCGATGGCAGCATCGTGGCGCTGACCAACAGTACCTTCCAACTGGGCGACCAGGTGCGCTATGGCACGCGTCACCTCAACCTGGGTGTCAGCACCATCAACCTGGGCAGCGCCGAAGCCCTCGCCGCTGCCGGAAACCGCGTGCCGGCCGGCCTGACCCTGACCCAAACGCTGCTCGACCGCCTGCTGCGCGGTGACACGCAATTCGGCGCGCCGGCCCTGGAAACCCTGCAACTGTCGGCCCGTGACAGTTTCAATTTCTACGGCACCACGTCCCTGGACACCTATGACCCCGTCACCGGCAAATCGCTGCTGAACAACCTGATGCTGTCCACCCCGGCGATGTATGGCGCCGGGGCGGCCAACGATGTGGCGACGATCCATACCGCCAACCTGATCTGGCTGGGCGCCACGAACACCCCTGGCGCGGTGGTGATGGGCGGGGCTGGCACCGGCAGCGGACGCCTGGACATCAACGCCGAGCGTATCGAATTCGGCTATGGCGAGTTCAGCCAGCCGAGCAATGTGAAAAGTTTCGACCGCCTGGCCTTGGGGTTCGCCAACGTCAACCTCAACGCCAGCGAACGCATCACCGCCAACCACAAGGGCAGCCTGTCGGTCTACCAGCGCCAGGGCGCGTATGACCCGGTCAACGGCTTCCAGTACAGCGGCGGCAACCTGACGATCCGTACACCGCTGATGACCGGTGAGGCCGGCTCGGTGAACACGATCAAAGCCGGCGGTGCGATTGATATCGGCGCGTCGGCAGGCCCCCGTGGCACGGCCAACGGCCAGGGGGCCGAGCTGTCCCTGCAAGGCGACAGCATTCGCGTGGCCGCTGCGGTGGTGTTGCCCAGTGGCAAGGTCAGCCTCAGCGCCCGGGGCGATGTGGTCTTGACCGATGACGCCTTGATCGACGTGGCCGGCCGCGCCATTGCCTTCAACGATGTGACCCAATACGGCTGGGGCGGCGACGTGTTGCTGGACAGCCGCAGCGGCAATATCCGCCAGGCGGCGGGCTCGACCATCGACCTGTCGGCCCAGCACAACCAGGCCGGTAAATTGCGTGCGGTGGCCACGGATGCGGCGGCCGGGACTGTCGACCTGCAAGGCAAGATCCTTGGCAGCAGCAGCGGTTATTACGCGGCTGGCGGCACCTCGATGCCCTACCAGGCCGCCACCATGGAACTCCAGGCCCAGCACCTGGGTGGCAGCGGTTCCCTTGACCAGCAGTTCGCCGACCTTAACCAGCGCCTCAACCAGGGTGCGGTCTTCGGTGCCCGCAGCTTCCAGCTCAAGCAGGGCGACTTGACCATTGGCAACGGGCTCAAGGCCAGCACCATCAGCGTGTCCATGGATAACGGCAGTCTGCGCGTGAACGGCCTGGTGGACGCCAGCGGTGAGCGGGTGGGCAGCATCAACCTGGCCGGCAAGCACGGCTTGACCCTCGACGGCACGGCGGTACTCGACGCCCATGGCAGCAAACTGCGGGTGGACAGCTACGGCAAGATCATCGACTCGCCCAACCGCGCCATGGTGGTGCTGGGCTCCGGCGACGGCCAACTGACCCTCGCCGATGGCGTGCGCATCGACCTGCGCCACGGCACCGATGGCGCTGCCGGTAACGACGGGCGCAATCGCGGCACCCTGGAGCTGAATGCGCCGCGCCTGTTCAATCCCGACGGCAGCAGCAATGACATTGCCATCGACGCCAGTGGGCGCTTGAGCATCCAGGGCGCGCGCTCGATCACCCTCAACGGCATGGCCACCTACGACGATGCCCCGGAAAAAACCGACCCTACCGCCAGTGGCAAGCCGTATCAGGAAATCACCCAGGATTACCTGAAGAAAAAGGACGAGCTCAGCGTCAAGTTCATCGACGCGGCACGGCTTAACACCAACCTGCTGCAAAACAAGCTCGCCGGTCTGAACAACGCGACCTACGCTGATGCTTTTCACCTGCGGCCTGGCGTGGAAATCATCAGCAAGGCCCCCGACGGCGACCTGGTCGTGCAGGGCGACCTGGACCTGTCCGGTTTCCGCTACGCCAGTCTCAACCCCCACAGCCGCAAGGACGACAACGTTAAGGGTTCCGGCGAATCCGGCAGCCTGACCCTGCGCGCCGGCGGTGACTTGAATATCTACGGCAGCATCAACGACGGCTTCGAAGCGCCGCCGCCGTCTGCCGATGACAAGGGCTGGGTGCTGCTGCCGGGTATCGACTACCGTGGCGGCACGGTGGTGGTGCCTGGCAACGGCGTGACCCTGGCCGATGGCACTGCCTTCCCGGCCGGCGCGACCCTTAACTATGACGTGCCGATCAAGGGCCTGACTGTCGCCGCCAATACGCGTTTGCCTGTGGCCGCGACGTTGGGCCAGGACCTGGTATTGCCTGCGGGCAGCGTCGTCGCGGCCGATGTGCGCGATGCCGGCGGCACTCTGTTGTTGGCCGCTGGCACCTTGCTCAGCGAGGCGCAGACCTTGGTGGCGGGTACGCAACTGGGCGCCGGTACGCTGTTGACCGAGGGTACCCTGCTGCAAGGCATGACCTGGCCAAAGGGCGTACCGCTGCCAACCGTGGACCAGGCAAGCTTGACCACTAACATTGTGCTGCTCGATGGCCTCAAGGACTTGCCCAAAGGTGCGTTGATCCCTGCCGGCACGGATGTCAAGTTGCCTGCTGGGGTCAAGTCGGTCGCGTTGCGCGCCGGTGCGGCCGGGCAGCTTTGGGCGATCTCGCCGATGCTCGCCGAAGGCACCCAGTCGTGGTCGCTGCGCCTGGTCGCGGGCGCCGATACCGAGGCTGCCGACAGTCGCATCCTGCAGGCCCACCCGCGCAGCGGCGACCTGCATCTGGCGGACACTCACTACGGCATGTTCGCCAAGGCATTACCGCCCCGTGGCGTGGAAACCTGGACGGCTGCTGGGGTCACGTACCTGGCGGGCGTCGGGGTGACCGTCAAGGCCGGTGATCCGATTGATCAGCATGTGCTCGACGGTCTGAATAAGGGCTCAATCGATGATTTCTGCGGTGCATCCCCGCAATTCTGCAAGACCACGGGTGCTTATATATTCACTCCGGCGGCAGTCGCTCGATTCGCGAGGAAGGGCATCATCGTAAAGGCGGGGGACGAGGTCACCGAGGCGCTTGCGTTCAGTTTCAATCAAATTACCGTGGCGCAACTGTGCGCCGGCCCCACGTATTGCCAGATGAAAAACCCTCAGGAATACGCGGCTGCGCCGGCAAGCACGCGCTTCAGCGTGATCCGCACCGGTACCGGCGATCTGGAGTTGCTGAGCGCGGGCAACCTGAGCATGGACTCGTTGTATGGGGTGTACACCGCCGGTACGTCGTCTACCGCTACTTTTGAAGGCGATCCCTACAACCAGCCCAAGGCGAAGCAGGGAGCCGCGACCCAGTTGGTTAAAACCGTACTGGGCGATACTGGCAGCCTGTTCGAAAAATTCGTCAACGGCTCGTCCACCAGCCTCTACCGAGCCTGGTATCCAGAGGCCGGGGGCAATCTGACCATTAATGCCGGGGGTGACCTGACCGGTGATATCACCAGTTTCGCCCAGAGCAACATCGGGCGACCCAACCCCAAGGATAACGGGGTCGACTCGGCGAGCGTCGGCAACTGGCTATGGCGCCAGG
The DNA here is from genome assembly GCF_024519615.1 of Pseudomonas sp. Pse79. NCBI lineage: Bacteria > Pseudomonadati > Pseudomonadota > Gammaproteobacteria > Pseudomonadales > Pseudomonadaceae > Pseudomonas > Pseudomonas sp. Pse79. The sequence goes on along the minus strand of NZ_JALJRR010000035.1, from coordinate 29,939 downwards.
GTAGCGGCGATGTGGCGACGGGTGGGCAGGCTCAACCGACCGCCTGGTGGATCAATTTCGGCAGTTACACCGCAACCACAGGTGCAGACAAAATGCTGGGTTTCACCGGCTTCGGCACCTTGGGCGGGGGCGATCTGGATGTCAATGTCGGTGGCGACGCAGGCGTCTTGAACACGCTGGGTTATGGCTTCAGCAACGGTGCCGTAAACCCCCATAGCCAAGGCCTGGTCCTGGCAGTGGGCAGCACGGGCAGGGTCGCCAGCGATGGCAGCCTGCAGTTGACCGGCGGAGGCGATTTGCGGGTACGCATCGGTGGCAGCATGAACCCTGCCAGTGTTGTCGTTGCTAATGCGGACCATCGTGACGGCATGCTGGTCAATCTTCGCGGTGACGTGCAGTTGCGCAGTGCCAGCGTGGGCAACGTCGATTTGCTGTACGGGGCAACGTCTTTCGAACAGAGCCCGGGCGAGGCCCGTGCCTTCGACCCGCTGGTGTCGACCCGTGGCGTGGCGCGCGGTGGGCTGACCCTGGTGCCGGGGGATGCCACGTTCAACGTGCAGACCCTGGGCGATCAGGTGGTGAACAATGTTGAAGACCCGGGCCGGGTGCCGGTTAGCCATTCTTCGCCTTTTGCACAAGGCACCACCCTCGGCACCGGCACCAGCTGGTTTACGCTGTGGACCAAGGACACGGCCATTGATCTGTTTTCCTTGGGCGGTAACCTGACCCCCGTCAGCCTACCCGGCATGCCGGGTGACCTGGCCGTGGCTTACCCGTCAATCGTCAGGGCAACGGCGGCTGGCGGCAATCTGTATTACGGAGCGGCCGCGCAGGACAGTGGCTCTGATGGGAATTACACATATCCCTTGATGTTGGCTCCCGGGCCGGCCGGCCAGTTGCAGTTCCTCGCCCAGGGCTCGATCTACGCCGGTGGCATGGCCGTGAGCCAGTCCGGGGCGGCAATGAGTGCGATGGCAACCCCCTGGAACCCTGCGTACCAGGCCCGTATTGGCAATGCTGTGGTGGTCAGCAACCTGTCGCCCAGTGGTAGCCTGGTCAGCCAGTCGCTGTTGGCGTTCGGTTCCGGAACGGCAGCCGCGTCATCCGCTGGCAGTGCTGGGCCGGCGCGTTTTTATGCGATAGATGGGGACCTGGTCGGGGTGAGCAGTGGCCGGATAATCACGTTCAGCAGTACCCCTGGATGGTTGCATGAAGGTGAGACCTGGTATGAAGGGAATGGCGCGGTCCGGATGATGGCCGGGCGGGATATCGTCAGCAGTGGGCGTAGTTTTGGTGTGGGCAGGACTGACGCGCCTTCGAGCAATAATCTGTTCCTTCACAAAAACGCCAACGACATTTCCATCGTGTCGGCCGGTCGCGACATCCTCTACAGCAACTTCGAGGTGGCCGGGCCTGGCCTGCTGGACGTGTCGGCGGGCCGCAATATCCTGATGACGGGACCTGCGGGCGAGTACAGCGTGACCAGCCTCGGCGGGGTATTGCCGGGTGACAACCGCTCTGGGGCGAGCATCGTGATGCAGGCCGGTGTCGGCGCCAACGGGCCGGATTACCAGCGGTTTGTCGAGCGCTACCTGAACCCTGTCAACCAGGCACAAGCGGGCGAGTCGTTGCAGGGGGCCAAGGTCGCCAAGACTTACGAAAACGAACTGGTCACCTGGCTCGCCGAGCGCTTCGGTTTTGTCGGCGACACCGACCAGGCGCGTGCTTACTACGTGGCACTGCCCGCCGAGCAGCGACGGATCTTTGCTCGTGACGTGTACTTCGCCGAACTCAAGGCTGCCGGCCGCGAGTACAACCAGGACGGCGGCGTGCGCCAGGGCAGTTACTTGCGTGGTCGCGCGGCGATTGCGGCGCTGTTCCCGGACAAGGACGTGGCCGGTAACTCGATCACCTACCAAGGTGACATCACGTTGTTCAACGGCTCGGGTGTACACACCAATGCCGGTGGCTCGATCCAGATGCTCACCCCAGGCGGCAGCCAGACCTTCGGCATCGAAGGCGCGGCGCCGCCGTCGACAGCGGGTCTGATCACCCAGGGCTCGGGGGATATCCAGCTGTATTCCCTGGGCAGCATCCTACTTGGCCAGAGCCGCATCATGACTACCTTCGGCGGTTCGATCATGGGCTGGACCGCCCAGGGCGATATCAACGCCGGTCGCGGTTCCAAGACCACCGTGGTGTACACGCCGCCCAAGCGCGTCTATGACAACTGGGGCAACGTGAGCCTGTCGCCGGCGGTGCCGAGTACCGGCGCGGGGATCGCCACGCTGAACCCGATCCCGGAAGTGCCGGCGGGGGACATCGACCTGATCGCGCCACTGGGCACCATCGACGCGGGCGAGGCGGGCATTCGGGTCTCGGGCAACGTCAACATCGCCGCCTTGCATGTGGTCAACGCGGCGAACATCCAGACCCAGGGCAAGTCGTCCGGGGTGCCGGTGACGGCCACCGTCAACACCGGCGCCATGACCTCGGCCAGCGCCGCGGGGGCGGCGGCGTCCCAGGCGGCGGAAGACGCGGCGCGCAGCCAGCAGGCGGCGGCCAAGCAGGGCAGGGCGTCGATCGTGACGGTGGAGGTGTTGAGCTTTGGCTCCGAGCCGGTGCAGCGCGAACCGCAGGAACAGCCGAAGACCTCGGGGTACAACCCCAACAGCCCGGTGCAGGTACTGGGCGCCGGGCCGCTGAGCGAACAGGCGCGTGCGCGGTTGACGGATGAGGAGCGCAAGCAGATCACGTTGTAGGTGGAAGGACCTCTCGATGTACGTTTGGGGCAATCAGTGATTGCCCCGTTTTTTTTGCTGTTGGCGCGGCGGCCTAATAGCCGGCTGGTGTTTCATGGCTAACTCGGCTGGAAGGGTGGGAGGGGGCTTGCCCCCGATGGCAGTGTGTCAGTCACTACATGCATGACTGATCCACTGCCATCGGGGGCAAGCCCCCTCCCACATTTTGATCTCCATAGATCAGATATCTCCATGGATCAGAACCCAAAGAACCGGACATGTAGCCGATCACCCCCTCCCCAAAAAATGCCCCCCACTCAATCCCAAATGAAGCTTTCGTGACAAAAGTTCGGTAGTGCCCGGCCACGCCCGTCTTGCCTATGTAACGCGCTGGAGGCGGCCACAAGTCGTCTCCCCAGCCGTCAGCAGGACGCCAGGAGTGGGGCACATGGGAACTATGGAACGTTACTCGAAAGTCGGCATGCAGGAGCTCGATCAGCGCCTGTCGAAGATCGTCGAAGCCGCGCGCAAGAAGCCGGTTTCGGTGTACCGCTACGGCGCGCCCTGGGTGTGGATCGTTTCGCAGGACGATTGGCAGGGCGCTTTGAAGGAAGTCTCCAGCTACATCCCCGCCGGCCATTCGCTGGTGTTGTTGCGCCCGCAGATCGATGCGGTGTTCGACCGGCACCACGACCTGCTGCAGCCCGCACCCGGGATGCAGATCGCGCCGCGCACCGTGTTGCAGATCCTGCTGCTGCAATTGCTGTACTCCGTGCCCAGCGAACAGCAATTGCACGAACAGCTCAATTACAACCTGCTGTTCCGCTGGTTCGTCGGCCTCGACCTGCACCAGAAGGTGTGGGGCATCCAGGTGCTGCAGCGCGATATCGCCACCCTGTTGAGCAACCCGCGGGCGGTGCAATTGATCCAGACCGTCATCGGTGAAGTGTTTTGTGGCGCCTTGCTGCACATGCCGGAGTTCTCGTTGAACTTCGCCTTGTTGCACACCTGGCTGGCACGGCACAGCCAACTTTCGACAACCCGCAATTGAGCAGGCCAAACGCCGTGCAATCGGCGAGGGCGCAACATTTTAGATATTTAGGGGGCTGTGTGGAGCATCTGTTCAAGTCAACGCTGGCGCTGTGTTGCCTGGCGCTGGGCACCTTGGTGCAGCCGGCGCTGGCCGAAGAGGGCGATGCCCCGGCGCGCCGGGTGGACGTCAACGAGTACTTCGTGCGCGGCAATACCGTGCTCGATGCGGCAACGATCGAAGAGGCGGTGTACCCGTTTCTCGGCCCGCAAAAGACCCTGAACGATATCGAAGGCGCCCGCGACGCGCTGCAGAAGATCTACCAGGCGCGTGGCTACCAGTCGGTGTTTGTGGAGCTGCCGGAGCAGAAGGTCGATGACGGCATCGTCTACCTGCAAGTCAGCGAAACCAAGGTCGGCCGCGTGCGGGTGGTGGGGGCCAAGCATTACTCGCCGGTGGAAATCCGCGAGGAAGTGCCGGCGCTCAAGGAAGGCGCCGTGCCGGATTTCGCCAGCGTGCAAACCCAGCTGGCCGGGCTCAACCGCAGTGCCGGGCGCCAGGTCACGCCGCTGGTCCGCGAGGGGCAGCGCCCCGGCACGATGGACGTCGACTTGCAGGTGGAGGACCAGAACCCATGGCACGCCAGTATCGGCCTGAACAACGACTACAGCGCCGACACCGAGAAGCTGCGCTCGGTCGCGACCCTGGGCTACGACAACCTCTGGCAACTGGGCCACAGCATCTCGCTGACGTATTTCACCGCGCCCCAGGACAGCTCGAATGCCAAGGTCTGGTCGGGTTCCTACAGCGCGCCGTTGGATGAGCGCTGGACCTTGCAGTTTTCCGGTTATCAGTCCGACAGCAACATCGCCACTATCGGCGGCAGCAACGTGTTGGGCAAGGGCCATTCCTACGGGGTGTCGGCGATCTACAACCTGCCGCTGAACGGGAACTGGGCCAACTCGTTTTCCTTCGGCATCGACTTCAAGGACTTCGACGAACAACTGAAATTCGGCGCCAGCAGCGACCAGGTGCCGCTCAAGTATGCCCCGTTCACCTTTGGCTACAACGGCTACCGCTACAGCGAAAAATCCCAGCTGGGCCTGGGCTTGAACCTGGTCGTCGGCACCCGCGCATTCTTTGGCTATGGCAGCGACGCCAAAGAATTCGACTACAAACGCTACAAGGCCAGCGCCAGTTTTGCGGTGCTCAAGGGCGACCTGAATTACACCTACACCTTAGCCAACGACTGGCAGTCGGCGTCCAAGGCCGGCTTCCAACTGGCCTCGGGACCGCTGGTGTCCAACGAGCAGTATTCCGCTGGCGGCGCCACCTCGGTGCGCGGTTACCTGGCGGCGGAGCGCACCGGGGATGAGGGGTTGCTGCTCTCCCAGGAGCTGCGCACACCGTCTTTGGCCAAGTTCCTCGGCAGTTATGTGCAGGAGTGGCGCTTCTACGCGTTCGCCGAAGGCGCGCGCATGCGTCTGCACGACCCGCTGCCCGAGCAGGAAGACGAATACAGCCTGGCCAGTGTCGGCCTTGGCACCCGCGCCAGTTTGAGCAAATGGTTGTCCGGCAGCCTGGATTGGGGCTACCCGCTGCTCGACGGACCAAACACCCAGAAACAGGACTCGCGACTGCACTTCAGTGTGCAGGCGACCTTCTGACCTTTTTCCCCGGAGATTCTTCCCATGCAACGCCTATTCCTGAGCCTGTTGATCTGCCTGGGCTTCGCGCTCCCGGCCACCGCCCATGCCTGGTGGCAGGACGATTGGCATTACCGCAAACAGATCAGCGTGGACACCACCGCCCAAGGCGCCGCGATCAACCAGGCCCTGGGCCGCACCGCGCTGCTGGTGCGCCTGCACACCGGCAACTTCACCTTTGACGGGGTCAAGGACGACGGCAGCGACCTGCGCTTTGTCGGTGCCGATGACAAGACCGTGTTCAACCACCAGATCGAAAGCTTCGACCCGCTGATGGGCATGGCGCTGATCTGGGTCGATGTGCCCAAGGTCGAAGGCGCTCAGCGCCAGGACCTGTGGATGTACTACGGCAACCAGAAGGCCCCGGCCACCGCCAACGGCCAGCTGACCTTCGACCCGAATTACACTGCGCTGTATCACTTTGACGGGGCCAGCGGCACACCGCCACGGGACACCACGGCCTACGCCAACACCGCGCTGAATGCCACCGGCAGCAGCATCGACGGCGTGGTCGGGCGGGCCTTGCAGTTCAGTGGCCAGCCCTTGCTGTTGCCGGCCAGCCCGTCGCTGCAACATGCCGCCGCTGGTGCCTTCACGTTCAGCGCCTGGCTGCGCCTGGACCAGGCCAGCGGCGAACAGATCGTCCTCGCCCGGCGTGAGGCTCCGCATAGCCTGTTGCTCGGGTTGAACCAAGGCATGCCGTTCGTGGAAATCGACGGCCAGCGCGCCGTCTCGACCCAGCCGCTGAACCCCGGCCAATGGCAGCACCTGGCGTTCACTGCCGAGGGTGAAAAAGTCACGCTGTATGTCAACGGCCGCGAAACCGCGAGCCTGGCGGTGGCGATGCCGGCGTTCAATACACAACTGGCGATCGGCGCCGATCTGCCGGAAGCAGCCGGCCCGCACTTGCCGTTTGCCGGGGCGATGGATGAGCTGCGCCTGTCCAAGGTGGCCCGCCCGGCGACCGTGTTGCTGGCCGATGCGAGTGCCCAGGGTGCCGAGTCGAAACTGGTCGCTTACGGCGTGGATGAAGAACAGTCGGGCTACGGTTTCGGCAGCCTGGGCTTTCTGCTCAACGCGGTGCCGATGGATGCCTGGGTGATCATCCTGGTGCTGGTGGCGATGATGTTCCAGTCGTGGGTCATCATGATTCGCAAGAACCGCATGGTCAGCCGTGTGAGCAGTGCCAACGAGGCGTTTCGCGAGCAATTCGCGCAGATCGGCACCCGCCTGGAAATGTTCTACGACGACAGCGTACTCGCCGAACGCCTGACCCACTCTTCGCTGTGGCGCCTGTACTGCGTGGCGGTCAAGGAGATCCGCACCCGCCGCGCCCAGGGCGCCGACACCTCGTCGGTGTCGGCGGCCACCATCGAAGCCATCCGTTGCTCCATGGACGGCGTGCGTACCCGCGAAAACCAGGCGCTCAGTTCCAAACTGTCGACGCTGTCCAACGCCATCGCCGGCGGCCCCTACATCGGCCTGCTGGGTACGGTGCTGGGCATCATGGTGGTGTTCCTCGGCACGGCCATGGCCGGCGACGTGAACATCAATGCGATCGCCCCGGGCATGGCGGCGGCCTTGCTGGCCACGGCCATGGGCCTGTTCGTCGCGATCCCCGCGCTGTTCGGCTACAACCGCCTGATCACGCGCAACAAGGAAGTCAGCGCCGACATGCGCGTGTTCGTCGACGAGTTCATCACACGCCTGGCGGAGATGCACGGCGAGAGCCAGTTCAGTGAAACGGCGCACCGCGTGCCGCACCACGCGCCGGTTTCGGCCTGAGGAGAATCGCCATGGCTTCCGTAAATGCCTCCCACGACGATGACGACGATGCCGCCGTCGACAGCATCAACATCACGCCCCTGGTGGACGTGCTGATGGTGGTGCTGGTGATGTTCATCCTCACCGCCACCGCCCAGGTCTCGGGCATCCAGATTCATCTGCCCAAGGCCAGCGCCTCGGTGTCGCTGTCGGAGGCCAAGACCAAGGCCATCTCCGTCAACGACGGCGGCCAGGTGTTCCTCGATGCCTACCCGGTCACCCTCGGCGAGCTGGAGGAGCGCCTGCGCATCGAGAAAGCGCTGAACCCGGATTTCCCGGTGATCGTGCGCGGCGACGCCACGGTGCAGTACCAGAAGGTGATCGAGGTGCTCGACCTGCTGCGGCGGTTGGAGCTGTCCCAGGTCGGGCTGGTCACCGGCAAACCGAGCCAGGGCTGAGTCATGACCGCACAGATCCCGATGCCGCCGTTGCCCGTGAAAAACAAGCCGCCGCTGCGCCCGCTGAAGTGGGGCGCCGGCCTGCTGCTGGGTGCCGTGGCCGCCTGGTTTCTCTGGCAATGGGCCAATGACATGAGTGGGGTACGCCGCGAAGCACCCAAGGTGCCGACCATTATCCCGTTGCCGCCACCACCGCCACCGCCGCCGGAAAAACCCAAGGAACCCGAGCCCCAGGTGGAAGAAAAAGTACCCGAACCGGTGCCCACGCCGGAGCCCGAAGAGGTGAAACCGGCGGAAGAAGCGCCGCCTTCGCCGGCCGACGACTTGGCCAACCCGATGCAGATCGATGGCGATGCGCAGTCCGGTAACGACGGCTTCAACATCGGCGCGGGCAAGGGCGGCGGCATGGCCGGTTCCGGCGGCGGTGGCCTGGGTGCCGGCACGTACAAGCAATACCTGGCGGGGGTGTTTCAACGCCTGCTGAGGGAAGACCCGGAGTTACGCAAAAAGGCCTACGCGGTACAGGCGGATGTGTGGTTGAGCGCCGAGGGCCAGGTCACGCGTGTGGAGCTGGCCCAGTCCAGCGGCGACCGCGAGACCGATGCCCAGGTGCTGGCGGCGTTGCGTGTACCGCATGCCGCGCAACGCGTTCCAGCCTCGGTGAGCATGCCGGTGCGCCTGTCCCTCAAGGGTCGGCGTCCGGATTGATCGAACCCATTTTTTGCAGTTTTTTACAGGAGTTGCTTACGAATGATTTCCCCCGTGAATCGCCTGACCCTGGCGGTCGGCATGGTCATCGCGACCCTGGTCGGCCAGGCGACGGCCGCCCCGGTCGCCCCTTCGGAAAACGTCACGATCAACCTGATCCGCCTGCTGGTACAGCAAGGCGTGCTCACCCAGGACACCGCCAATGGGTTGATCGCCCAGGCAGAAAAAGAAGCCCAACAGGCACGCCAGGCCAATGCCGCGCCGGTGGTCGCCAGCGGCCCGACGGCGGCGCCTGGTGATGTGCGCGTGCAGTATGTGCCGCAAGCGGTGCGCGACCAGATCCGCGATCAGGTCAAGGCCGAAGTCATGGCCACCGCCAAGCAGGAAAACTGGGCCCAGCCCAATACCTTCCCGGATTGGGTCTCGCGCATCAGCTTTGATGGCGATATCCGCCTGCGTGACGAGTCGCGCTATTTCTCGGGTAACAACAGCAATGAGTTCACCGATTTCGCCAAGCTCAATGATACTGGCCCTTATGACGTCAACAAAAACTCGAACACCAAGTTCCCGCCGTTGATCAACACCACCCAGGACCGCGAAAACCTGTTCCGTCTGCGCGCACGCCTGGGCATGAAAGCGGTGATCTCGCCGGAATGGACCGCTGGCATTCGCCTGGGCACCGGTTCTGACAATAACCCGGTGTCCACTACCCAGACCCTGGGCGGTGGTTTCGGCAAGAAGGACATCTGGCTCGACCAGGGTTACCTGAGGTGGAAAACCACCGACTACATGACCTTGACCGGCGGGCGAATCGCCAATCCGTTCTACGCCACCGACATGTTGTATTCCAACGAGCTCAATTTCGACGGCGTGGCCGCGATCTTCAACCATAAGCTCAGCAGCGAGTGGGGCCTGTTCGGCACCCTCGGCGCATTCCCGGTCGAATACACCTCGGATGCCGCCAGCAGCAACGGCATCGACAAGGAAGACAGTGAGACCAAGTGGCTGTTCGGCGGGCAGATCGGTGCGGATTGGAAGATCAACCGCAGCAACCGCCTCAAGCTTGCCGCTGCCTACTATCAGTTTCAGGATATCGAGGGCGAGCGCTCCAGCCCTTGCTCCCCGTGGAAGGGCGCACCCGGTTGCGACACCGACGGCACACGTGTGGCCTTTATGCAAAAAGGCAACAGCGTGTTCAATCTGCGCAACAACACCACCAACCCGACGGATCCTGCCAAAACCCCGGACCCACAATACGTAGGCCTGGCGTCCAAGTTCAATGTGCTGGACCTCAACCTGGTGTGGGACAGCGAACTGCCGAGCGACTTCAAGCTGCGCACCCAAGCCAACTACATCCGCAACCTGGCCTACGACAAGAGCGAGATGCTCAAGCGCAGCGAAGGCGAGATCGTCAACAACATCAATTCCAACGGCCAGTTTGAAAGTGGCGGCAATGCCATGATGGTCTCGTTCACCCTCGGTAGCGCGCTGGAGATGCACAAGCGCGGCGACTGGAATGTGTTGGCCGGCTACAAGTACATCCAGCCTGATGCGTTGCCCGATGGTTTCAACGACTCCTCGTTTCACCTGGGCGGCACCAACGCCAAGGGCTACTTCATTGGCGGCAACTACGGCATCGACAAGAACATCTACGCCAGTGCGCGTTGGTTGAGCGCGTCGGAAGTGTATGGCGCGCCGTTCGAAGTCGATGTGATGCAACTGGAACTCAACACGCGCTTCTGATGCGCAGGGAGATGCCCCATGAACACGCGAATATGCGCGCTGCTGTTGCTGCTGGTTACCACCGGTGCTTCGGCCGAAGGCATGGAGGAGCGCCTGCGCACGCAACTGCGCAGCACCACCCAGCAGTTGCAGGCGCTGCAAAGCGAGCAGGCCCAGGCCAGTGCTGCGCGCCTGGCGGCGGAAAACCAGGCCAAGCAGGCCCAGGCGCAAATCAAGCAATTGACCGCCGAGCTGGAAAAGGCCCGTGGCGTGGCCGAGCAACTCGCCGGCCAGCAACAGAACCTGCACAGCCAGGCGCAAGCCCAGGCGGCGGCGAGCAACGAGCAGATCGGCAAGTTCAAGAAGGCTTATGACGAACTGCTGGTGTTGGCCAAGGGCAAAGAAACCGAGCGCGCACGCCTGCAGGCGCAACTGAGCGAACGTGACACACAAGTGCAGCAATGTTCAGCCAAGAATCAGCAGATGTACGGCGTGGCTCAGCAGTTGCTTGCGGCCTACGAAAAAATCGACGTGGCCGAGGTGATGAGTATTCGCCAACCCTTCGCCAGCGGTGCGCGGGTCAAGTTCGAGGAACTGGCCCAGGGTTTTGGTGACGATCTGTACAAGACCCGCTTCGATACGCCCCAGGCGGGCGTCAATCATTGATCCACAAGGAAGAGCAGACCATGAACGAATTGATCATCAGCGTCACCGCCCAGAGCCTCACCGAGTTGCTGCAAGAGGCCGGCTACCGGGTCAACCAGAGCGAGCAGAACGGCATCGTGCAACTGCTCAGCGCCAGCCAGGGCATCGGCTTTGCCGTGCGTTTCGGCAACCCGGCGACGGAGCCGGGCAGCTACGTGGATTTCACCTACAGCTGCGCGCTGCGCGTGCAGGGCGACCTGCCCGAAGGCCTGGCCCAGGTGTGGAACGCCTCGCGCCGTTTTGCGCGGCTGTCGGTGCAGGGTGAATTTCTGCTGATGGAAATGGACGTGGTGGTGGCCGGTGTCGGCGCCACGCACCTGCGCAGCCAGTTGGAACTGTGGGACCGCCTGCTGCAGGAATTTATCGTCTACCTGCGTGAGTACAGCCAGCACGCCGCGCAGTTGCAGGCCCAGGCGGCGGCTGAACCTGTGGCTGAAGAGGTACCGGTGCTGTGAAGAAGCGAACCGTGGTTGTCGGCGCGGGGGCGCTGACGTTGCTGGTGGTGGCGGTGGGGTTGAGCCTGCGACCGGGCAGTGACCCGGTCGCCGCTCAGCAACCGGCGCCTGTCGTCACGTCCTCACCCAATGAGCGTGGCGCGCCGGCGGTGGCACGCCTGGGCAACCAGCAGATCGACGTGCCTGAACTGAAAAGCGTGCTGGCGAGCCTGCCGGCCGAATCCCGTGAGCAACTGCGCGGCAACCGTGGCGCCCTGGAGAGCTGGCTGCGTTCGCGCCTGGCGCAAAAGGCCGTGCTCGAACAGGCCGACGCCCAGGGCTGGCGCCAACGCCCGGAGGTGGAGCAACAGACCCGCGCCGCCACCGAACAGATCGTGTTTCGCGACTACATGCTCTCGGTCAGCCAGGTGCCGACCGACTACCCCAGCGCCGCTGAATTGCAGCAGGCCTACGACGCTGGCAAAGCACAATGGATAACGCCGCCGATGTACCGGGTCAGCCAGATCTTCCTGGCGCTGAATGACCCGCAAAGTGTCGACGCGGTACGTCGCCAGGCCCAGGAACTGAGCCGCAAGGCCCAGGCCGCGCCGGGGGATTTTGCCGCCCTGGCCACGCAATACTCGCAAGACCCGGACACCGCCCAGCGCGGTGGCGACTCGGGCTTGCAGCCGTTGCAGCAACTGGTGCCGGCGGTGCGCGAAGCGGTGTCGCGGCTCAAGGTCGGCGCGGTCTCGGAGGTGGTACAAAGCCCGGCGGGGTTCCATGTGCTCAAACTCACCGCCCAGCAACCGGCGCGCACCGCCACCCTCGACGAACTGCGCGAGCGCCTGACCCAGGCCCTGCGCGCGCAACGCCAGGAACAGATCGCCAAGGCGTACCTGGAAGGCATGCTCAATACCGCGACCTTTAGCATCGACGGCGCGCAGTTGAACCAGGTGCTGGAGTAACCCGCGTCAACCGCATTGGATGCACAAGACCTACAAGACAGGGAGTCTCCCATGGCATTTCTAGAACCGTCTGGCCCCCAGGGGCCTGCACCCTATCGCGAGCCGAGTCAGTCCCGTAGCGCCTGGTTGGCCCTGGCCAACGACATCGAGCCGGAGGTCGCGCGCTACTTTCTGGTGAGTGCGCGCTGCGGCTGTTTCATGCAGGCGGCGCGCAGCCTGAATATCAAGGCGACGCTGCTGCGCAAACGCCTGGCGCAACTGGAGGAACAGTTGCGCCATGTGTTGTTCAGTTTTCAGGGCAACGGCCTGGTACTCAGCCGCGATGGTCAACTGCTGCAGGCGCAATTGATTGCCCTGGCCCATGCGCGGCGCCTGCCGGTGGTGGAGCAGCCGCTGATTCGCCTGGCCGTGGCCGAGCCGATCCTGCACGACATCCTCGGGCGCGACCTGATCGCCTTGCTGCGCCGCAACGCCAGCGTGCGCCTGGAAATCATCTCCATCGACAGCCAATTGTCCCTGCAAACGGTGGACGTTGACGTGGTGCTGTGGCTCTCCGACGCCGATGGCCCCACGCCCGGCCCGAGTTTCCCCACTGCGCCGCCTCAAGTGCTGGCGCGCTTGGAGTACCTGCCGCACATCGCCAAGCGTTACTCGCGGCTGACAACCCGCCCCGACAGTGTCGAAGACCTGGATGACTACATGCTGGTGCAGTGGCAGCCGGATGGGCAGGTGAACGCCTTGCAGCCATGGAACACGGTGGTGGCACAGCGCCTGGCCGCGGTCGTGCAGGTGCATGCCTATTCGTTGATGCTCGAGATGATCCGCTGCGGCGCCTGCATCGGTTTGCTGCCGCGCTACATGGGCAGCTTCGACCGTGGCCTGGTGGCCTTGCCGGGATTGCTCGCCGAGCCCATGCAGCGCCAGGTGTGGCTGGCGGTGAAAGCGCAGGTGCAGCATGCCGAGGCGGTGCAGATGATCGTCGAGTTGATCACCAGTACGTTCGAGGGGCGGCGGGAGTGGTTTGATTAGTGCAGGATCCGGCCCCGGACGTTGCGTGATCGCCCCAACTGCGCCAGTCTTGGCGGCCTCATCCTTCCTGTAGCTGCGATCCGCGATGCAAGCCACCCGTTTGACTCTGATCTGCCATGCCGTCACGCCGTTGCAAAAGCGCGGCTGCTTTGCCGATGACGAATCGTTGGTGATGGATTGGCAAAACGCGGCGTTATCCCTGGCCGGTCGCTTCAAGAAAAACGTGCGGCTGCGCTGTGGGCCCGAGGCGCGAACCCGTCAGACGGCGAGCTTGTTCGGCGATCAGGCGCAGATCGAAGAGGCCTTGCGCGATGGCGATGTCGGGCACTGGAAAGGCCAGGACATCGCCGCGCTCGACAGCGCCGACCTGACGACCTGGCTCACCGACAGCGCGAGCGCACCCCACGGTGGCGAGTCGGTGGATCGGCTCTGCGCGCGCGTCGCGCAGTGGATGCAGTCGCTGCAGACCGAATCCGGCCATGTCGTGGCCATCACCCATCCGTTTGTCATCCGCGCCGCGTTGCTCTACGTCATGCAGTTTCCCGTCGCGATGTTTTATCGCATCGATGTGGAGCCGCTGTCTTGCACGGAGCTGCGTTTCAACGGCGTCTGGCGCCTGCGCCTGGAAACTCACGCCTGAGTACGTGAACATGGCAAAATCCACGCCCCGCAATGAGAGCAACCCATGAAACGCATCCTGATCATCGGCATTGGCGCCGGCAACCCTGACTACATCACGATGCAGGCCGTGAAGGCGCTGAACCGCACCGACGTGTTTTTCCTGATGGACAAGGGCCAGAGCAAAGACAAGCTGATCGACCTGCGCCGTGAGATCTGCGCGACCTACATCACCGAGCCCGGCTACCGCTTCGTCGAGGCCGATTGCCCCGAGCGGGTGCGCGGGGACATCGACTACACCCGCGCCGTGCAGGACCTCAACCGCGATAAGCAGCAGACCTTCGAGCGCATGATCAATGAAGAAATGGCCGACGGCGAAGTGGGGGCTTTTCTGGCTTGGGGCGATCCGGCGTTGTACGACAGCACCATCCGCATTCTGCAGGCGATCCTGGCCAGTGGCCGCTGCGTCTTTGAATTCGAAGTGATCCCCGGCATCACCAGCGTGCAGGCCCTGGCGGCCCAGCACAAAGTGCCGCTGAACCGCATCGGCCGCTCCATCGAGATCACCACCGGGCGCCGCTTGGCGGCGGGGCAGGCGAGCGATGCCGACACCCTGGTGGTGATGCTCGACGCCGAAGATTCCTACCGCACCGTGGTCGATCAGGATCTGGACATTTATTGGGGGGCCTACCTCGGCACGCCGGATGAAATCCTCATCAGCGGCAAGGTGAGTGAAGTCGCTGAAGACATCCAACGGGTGCGCAAGGCTGCGCGTCTGGCCAACGGCTGGATCATGGACACTTATTTGCTGCGCAAACCCTGAGGTCGATCTCCATGTTCAAACTGTTCGCGCTGGTGCTGACCCTGGTGGCCGGTGCCGCCCACGCCGATTCCGACCTGCACACCGACTTGCCGTTGTTGTACCTGGAACAGACCCAGGGCGATGCGCGCAACCAGCCGCTGGTGATTTTCCTGCACGGTTTTGGCAGCAACGAGGAAGACCTGTTCGGCATCAAGGATGCGCTGCCGTCCACCTGGACCTACCTGTCGGCGCGCGCGCCGATGCCGGTGGACGCCCAAGGGTTCCGCTGGTTCACCAAGACGCCGGGTGACGGCGATTACGATGGGATGACCGACGACCTGCAGAGCAGCGCCACGCTGATCAAGGCGTTTGTCGCCAAGGCTACCGTCAAATACCACACCCAGCCTGACCGGGTGTTCCTGGTGGGGTTCAGCCAGGGCGCGATCATGTCTTACGAGGTGGCGTTACGTGACCCTGAGTTGGTGCGCGGGATTGCGGCGCTCAGTGGCAGCGTGTTGCCGGTGCTCAAGGCGCAGCTCAAGCCGGATGAGCGATTGGGCCAGCTGGCGATTTTCATCGGCCACGGCACGTTGGACCAAGCGCTGCCGTATGCCTCGGCGACGCGGGCGAACGAGGTGTTGTCGGGGTTGGGGCTCAAGCCGCAGTTTCATACTTATCCGGGCATGAACCACACCATCAGCGCAGCGGAAGTGCAGGACTTGAAGGCCTGGCTGGAAACCAATGTGAAGTGAACACCGCTAAAAATGTAGGAGGGAGCTTGCTCCCGATAGCAGTGTGTCAGCCAACACATGCATGACTGATGCACCGCCATCGGGAGCAAGCCCCCTCCCACAGTTGATCGGTGTGGTTCTAACGGTCGGTTTACTTGCCGCCGGTAATCAGTTTCACCAACTGCGCATGCCCCTTCACATCATCCGCCCGCGAAATCGCCTGGATCACCAGTAAATGATTGCCGGAACCGCCGAGGAAGGTGGAGTTCAAGGTTTTGCCGCCGCCTTGGGTGGCCGTGCTGTCCACCTGGCGCAGGCCGAGGCCCTTGAAGGTCAGTTTCTTTTCGTTCTGTTTCTTGAAGTCGGGCAGGGCGGCGCTCTGGTCCTTGACGAAGCCGGCGACTGCGCCGTCGAGAAACTGCGGGTCATTATCTTTAATGGTCACCCCGTCGTTGCGCACGGTTTCGGCGACGATGACCACACTTTTCGTGGTTTGGTTCGCGTACATCGTACCTTGGGTATCCCCGGTGCCGTCTGCTGCCTTGCCGGCTGGCAGGGTGTCGGCGACATAGGCCTTGGGCAGGTCGAAGCTGAACTTGCCGCCCAAGGTGGAGATGGTCTGATCCGCCGGCTTGGCCGCGGCGAATACGCTGCCGGCGCTAAGCGCCAGGGCCAGCAGGACGGCGGTCTTGGTGAAAGTGGCCATGAAGAAACGCTCCGGTAGATGAACGAAATTGCGCCGTATTCTGTCAGAAAATTCGCAAGATCGTTCATCCGCACCCTCACACCTTGTCGGACTCTTCCTCAAGACGGTCCATTTCAAACAACCGCGCCAGTTCCGCACGGGCTTCCTGGGCGGTCTGCATGACCTTGGCCGCGTCGTCGTACACCGCGTGCTGGGCGGCGAGGACCTGCAGGTCGTGGTTCTTGAACCGGGTGATGCGCGCGTCGGCCTGGGCTTGGCTCAGGCCGAGGCCCACCAGGGTGCGGCGGCTCATTTCCAGGCTGGAATAGAAGGTTTCGCGCACCGGTGACGCGTCGAGGTCCACCAAACGGTGGACGTGCTGGCGGTTACGGGCGCGGGCGATGATCTTCATGTGCGGATAGAGGCTGCGCACCAGTTCGGCGGTTTTGATGTTGATCTCCGGGTCATCCATCGCGATGACGAAGAACTCCGCCCGGTCGACCTTGGCCGCGTGCAGGATCTCCGGACGTTGCGGGTCGCCGTAGAACACCGGCATGCCGCCGAAACTGCGGGTCAGCTCGATGGTTTCGACCGAGGTGTCCAGGGCGATAAACGAAATGTTCTGCGCGCGCAGGATTCGCGCGACGATCTGCCCCATGCGGCCCATGCCGGCGATGACCACGCGCGGCGCATCGCTTTCGATGGTGCGGTATTCCTCGGGGACTTCCACGGGTTTGACCTTGGGCTTGAACAGCTTCGGGCAGACCAGCAACAGCAGCGGCGTCACGGCCATCGACAGGGTGATGGTCAGCACCAGGATGTCGTACAGGTGCGGTTCGAACAGGCCCTGATCGCGGCCGATCTTGAACACCACGAAGGCGAATTCACCGCCTGCCGCCAGCACCACGCCCAGGCGCAAGGCGCTCTCGCGGTTGAGATCGCCCACCAGCCGGCCGACGGCATACAGCAGCGGCAGTTTCAAACCGATCAACAGCAGGGTCAGGCCGATCACCACCAGCGGCGAGCTGAGCAGCAGGCTGAGGTTGGCGCCCATGCCCACGCTGATGAAAAACAGGCCGAGCAGCAGGCCCTTGAACGGTTCGATCTGGGATTCCAGTTCGTGGCGGTATTCCGAGTCCGCCAGCAGCAGGCCGGCCAGGAACGCGCCCAGGGCCATGGACACGCCGACCAACTCCATCAGCCAGGCGGTGCCGATCACTACCAGCAACGCGGTGGCCGTGGACACTTCGCGCAGGCCGGTCTTGGCGACGACGCGAAACACCGGGCGCAACAGATAGCGCCCGCCGATGATCACCACGGCGATGCTGCCGAGGATCTGCAACACGTGCTGCACGCCCTGGGCCTGGGTGCTTGGGTGATCGCCCCCGGCCAGCAACGGCACCATGGCAATCAGCGGGATCGCCGCAATGTCCTGGAACAGCAGAATCGCAAAAGCCAGGCGCCCGTGGGGCTGGTTCAGCTCCTTGCGCTCGGCGAGGCTTTGCAGGCCAAAGGCGGTGGACGACAGCGCCAGGCCCAGGCCCAGCACGATTGCGCTGTTCCACGACTGGCCAAACAGCCACAGCGCGACCCCGCCCATCACCAGGCCGGTGAGCAGCACCTGGGCCAGGCCGACACCGAATACCGCCTTGCGCATCACCCATAAACGTTTCGGCGACAGCTCCAGGCCGATGATGAACAGCAGCAGCACCACGCCCAACTCCGAGAACTGCGCGACGCTTTGCGGGTTGCCGATCAGGCCCAGTACCGACGGGCCGATGATCACACCGGCGAACAGATAGCCCAGCACCGCGCCCAACTGCAGGCGCTTGGCCAGGGGCACGGTCAGCACGGCGGCGAGCAGGAACACCACGGCTGCTTGTAACAGGTTGCCTTCATGGGGCATTGCGAACTCCAAAATCTTTAAAGCCAATCAACAGGCGGCTATTAGAGCGCTTTTTACATGTCGATAATTGTGTTTTTGCAGTGTGGGATCGTGCTGGGCGCGGTTTTTTTTGCTGGGCGACTGCGTTCTCGCGGGCGTGTCTTTCACTGGCTGAGTGTTTTTCCAGGCGCACTGGCGGGCGCGCGGTACAACCCCACGGCCAGCCCGGTGATGATGAGTGCGATCGAGAGCAGGTTGGGCGTGGATATGCGCTCGCCGATGATCAGCATCGAACTGGTCATGCCGAACACCGGAATCAGCAGGGACAGCGGCGCTACGGTGGATACCGGGTATGCCTTGAGCAGTGAGTTCCAGCCCCAGTAGGCAAAGTGCGTGGCCAGGTAGACCTGGAACAGGATGGAACCCGCCGCCGTCAGGTCGAGGTTGGCGCCCACGTTGGCGAACGCTGCGCTGCCGTGCAGCCACCAGGCCATGAGCCACAGCGGAATTGGTGGGAACAGACTGGCCCACACCATGAACGAGAAGATCTCTTTCACGCCCGATTGCTTGATGATCACGTTGCCGACACTCCAGGCCAGCGCGCTGAAGACGATCAACAGAATACCCAGCAGCGCGTGGTCGCCGTGTTGCGTCGCGATAATCCCCGCCAAGCCGGTCACCGCGAGCACGGCGCCGAGCACTTGGGCCCTGCGGATTTTTTCCTGGAACAGCACATAGCCCCAACCCATGCTGAAAAACACGCTGAGTTGGATGATCAGCGAGGCGATTCCCGGGCTGACACCGACCTGAATGCCATAGTTGATCACGCCCCACATCCCCAGCCCGAAGATAAGCCCATAAGCCGCTACATAGTGGAAGCCCACGGCGGGGCGCTTGATGAAAAACACCAGCGGCAGGGCGGCGAGGGCAAAGCGTATGCCGGTAAGGACAAAGGGGTCGATTGCACGCAGGCCCAATTTTGTCAGGGGGAAGTTCACCCCCCAGACCAACGTAACCAGCACAGCAAGCACCAGGTGTTTTTTCTGCATGGGGTTTCCTTTTAGGCAGAGTGCAGCTTCAAAGGCGTCGATGTTAGGCGGCAGGGCAATGGCCCGCTTGCTATGTCAGGTCAACTTTTGACAGAATCGGGCCATGATGCCGACTTTTGATTCCGACAGCCCCGACGCGCTGGTGACGCTGCGCGAATACCCCTCTGGCACCGTGTTTGCGCGGCACACGCACCCGCGAGGTCAGTTCGCCTACGCTTCCACCGGCGCGCTGAAAATGTTTACCGACCTGGGCAACTGGGTGGTGCCGCCGCAGCGGGCGATCTGGGTGCCCGGCGGCGTGCCCCATGAAATGCAGATGCGCGGCGATGTGGTGATGCTCAATACCTACCTGGACGCCGGTGCCGCCGCACGGGCGGGGTTGCAGGCACGCTGCCAGGTGTTTGAAGTGTCGCCCCTGCTCAGGCATCTGTTGCAGGCGGCGCTGGCCATCGAGCCTTCGACCTTACCCAATGCCAGGCAGGCCTGCGTGCTGACGCTGCTGATCGATGAGATCGGAGCGATGCCCGAGTTGCCCCTCAGCGCGCCGTTGCCCCGCGAGCCACGGCTGGCGAGCGCCTGCCAGCGTTTTCTGGAGGCCCCTACGCAACACACTTCGATTGACGAAATGGCCGCGTGGTCGAGCATGAGCCGGCGCACCTTTACCCGCCATTTCCTTGAGAGCACGGGCATGACGTTCGTCGCCTGGCGCCAGCAAGTCTGCCTGCTGGAAGCCACTGCCCGGCTCAGCCACGGCGTGTCCATCACCGAGGTGGCGCTTGAGTTGGGCTTCAGCAGTGCCAGCGCCTTCACTGCGTTGTTCCGGCGCAACCTGGGCGATACCCCGGCGCGTTATCTGACTAAATCAAAGGCCGCGTCGTTGTTCTGAGGGGGTTGCGGCGTCCGCGCCCGTCAGGATTCACCTTCCTGCGGCCCGCCCTTTGTTACTATCGGCGTCCTTCGTCACCAGGAGTCACCGGCCCATGCAGCACCAGTGGGATGAAATGCACCGTACCCGCAAGCCCACGTTCGTACTGTGCGGCGAGCCTCAGGGGGACGTGCTCAATCTCTATGTTCACGGTTACTCGGCGTTCTTCAACCGGCAGCAACTGGGCAACTTCACGGCGCAACTGGCAAGTATCGAAGGTTCGACCAACCTGATGCTGTTCTGGCCGGCCGGGCATTTTCTGGAAAACCTGTTCGCACCGTTCAAGGACGTGATCACCGCGATGCTCGGCGGCGGCGGCCTGGGAGCGGCGACGGTAGGGGTGGGCAAGGCGATCGGGTATTTTCTCGACCATTACAAAAGTGTCGAGGCGCGGGTGGATGAAGTGGCCCGCAGCCTGTTGCCGGAATTGGCCGAATTCCTCCACGGCGAGTCGCTGCAGGTGCGGCGCATCAACCTGATCGGGCATTCCCTCGGCGCGCGCATCCTGGTCAAGAGCGTGTTGGCCAACCCCGACACTGCGCGCGAACTGCCGTTGAACCATTTGCTGTTGATGGGCGGGGCGATCTGTACGTCGAGCCCTTGGGATGAAGTGTGCGCAGCGCTTTCGGGGCGGGTGATCAATTGTCACTCCAGTAAGGATTGGGCCCTGGCGATGAAACCGGATACCGAGCGTTGCATCGGTCGCTACGCCATCCCGATCACGCCCGCGCTCAAGGCCAAGGTGACCAACGTTCACCTGGCCAGCTTCGATCACGCGGCCTATTGGCCGCAGTTGCAGACGGTGGTGCAGTACACCGACCTGCTGCAGGAGCGACGCGGCATGATCCGCGCCGACCAGCGCAGTAGCGAGGTGCGCTTTGCCGAAGAAGATGACGAACTGTTCCCGGTGCTGGTGCGGGCGCGCCCGGACGAGCTGAAGTTCCTCGCCGAATTGATCGCGCAAAAGCGCAGTGCCTCGATTGATGCCACGGTGCGCGAGCCGCTGAAGTTGGCCATCGAGTTGCAGCGCATGGGCGGCGACAGCTTCATGAACCTCGCCCGGGGGCACGGCGTGGGGTATCGCCAGATCGCCGAGGATGTGGCGCAGCGGCTGGGGATCAAGTTCGATGAACCGATGGAGACCGTCGTGCTGGCGGACATCGAAGCGCAGGTCGCGGAAAAACTCATCGAACAATACAAGGACAAACTCAGCCACGCCGACCGACAGGCGTTCGACGCCGAGCTTCAGGCGGCGGCGCAAAAGGAGCAGGGCCTGTTCCATCGCATCGATGTCGGCCGTTCGGCCGCCACGGCGTTGAGCGGTACGGCGTTGGCGGGGCTGACCGGGTTCATCCTGCGGCGCGGCGCAGCCACGGCGATTCCGCTGGTGGGCCAGGCACTGGCGGCGGCGATGTTGCTGGTGAGCGGGGTGCGTGCGTTTTCCGGCCCGGCGTATTCGATCACGACCTTGGCGGTACTGGTGATCGGGGTGATCCGCCAGCGCATGGAGCGCGAAGCGTTGAACCAGGAAATGGACCTGGTGGTGCAAGTGGTCGAAGCGTTTGACCTGCCGCGGGACACGGTGATGCGAACGGTTGCATCCGACTGATAAGCTACGGGCTTGTCTAGAGTGTTTGCCTGGGATACTGCGTGAAATTCAGCCTGCCGAAAATCGCTACCGCTCCGTTTTGCCCGCCGGAAGTGGCTGGCTCTGTCATCGTCGACCCCAAGGCGTCGTTTTTCAAACGAATGCTGATGTTTGCCGGCCCCGGCTTGCTGATTTCCATCGGCTACATGGACCCGGGCAACTGGGCCACGGCGATCGAGGCCGGCTCGCGCTACGGCTACAACCTGCTGTTTGTGGTGCTGCTGGCCAGCCTGGCGGGCATGGTGGTGCAGTGCCTGTGCTCGCGCCTGGGCATCGCCACCGGCAAGGACCTGGCGCAACTGTGCCGCGAACGCTACAGCCAACGCTCGGCCCGCACCCAGTGGGTGCTGGCGGAAATTTCCATCATCGCCACCGACCTCGCCGAAGTGCTCGGCTGCGCCCTGGCGTTTCACCTGCTGCTCGGTGTTTCGTTGACCACCGGCATTGTCATCACCGCGTTTGACACGCTCTTGGTGCTGGCCCTGCAAAACCGTGGTTTCCGTCGCCTGGAAGCGATCATGCTGGCGCTGGTTGCCACCATCGGCGTGTGTTTCTTCATCGAGCTGGTGCTGATCAAGCCCTATTGGCCGGACGTGTTCAGCGGCTTTGCGCCGTCGTTGTCGGCCATCAGCGATGCCGCGCCGTTGTACCTGGCGATTGGTATCCTCGGTGCCACCGTGATGCCGCATAACCTCTATCTGCACAGCTCGATCGTGCAAACCCGGCTGATCGGCAAAGACCTCGCCAGCAAGCAGGACGCGGTCAAGCTGGCGCGTATCGACACCATTGGCTCCCTGGCCCTGGCCTTGCTGGTCAACGCCGCGATCCTGGTGCTTGCCGCCGCTGCGTTCCATAAAACCGGGCATACGGATGTGGTCGAGATCCAGGACGCCTACCATTTGCTCGATCCTCTGGTCGGCGGCGCCTTCGCCAGCATCCTGTTCGGCATCGCCTTGCTGGCCTCCGGGCAGAGTTCCACGTTCACCGGCACCATCGCCGGGCAAGTGATCATGGAGGGCTACCTCGACCTGCGCATTCCTTGCTGGCAGCGACGCCTGATCACCCGTGGGCTGGCGCTGATCCCGGCGTTCGTGGGCGTGTGGCTGATGGGCGACGCGGCCATTGGCAAATTGCTGATTCTCAGCCAGGTGGTGCTCAGCCTGCAGTTGCCGTTTGCGTTGTATCCGCTGATCCGCATGACCGGCGACGCGCGACTGATGGGCCCGTTCGTCAATCGCCTGCCGACGCGCTTGCTCGCGTGGTTTCTGTTTGCGCTGATCAGTGGCGCGAATGCGTGGTTGATCGGGCAGTGGTTGTTTTGATCCAAGGCCCGCGGTGCTGGGGCGATCTACACCAGGACCGCCAGCGATGTGTATTGGGCAACCTGCGGATCGGCCGTCAATAGCTTCATCGGTTCGCTCAGGGCGGTTGCAGCGATGAGCCGATCGAAAGGGTCTTTGTGATGAGGCTTGAGATCCTTGACCGCAATGGCGTGTTCTGACGTGATGGGGAGTTCGACGAAACCGCTTTGCAGGCAGCACTCACGGACTTCATCCAGATCGACAGTGAGTTTCCCCAGGCCGACCTTGATCGCCAGTTCCCAGAATGTGGCGGCACTGACATAGATCTCTGCGGCATGTTCAATCAGCTTTCGGGCTTTGCTGGAGAGCTTGGGGTCATCGTTCAACGTCCACAATAGGATGTGGGTATCCAGCAGCACTCTCATGAATGAGTGCCCTGGAACGCCGCGATGAGGTCGTCGGACAAAGGCGCGTCGAAGTCATCCGGAATCACCAGCTTGCCTTGCATTGCGCCAATTCGCCGGCCTTTGGATTTTCCAACAGGGACAAGCTGCGCCATCGCTCGCCCATGCTTGGCGATGGTGATGATTTTGCCGGCAGCTGCCTCATCAACCAGTTTTGACAGCGTGTTTTTGGCTTCGCCCAACGGCACTGTAATCATGGGGCTCTCCGCATATTTTGGCCAAATATAGCCAGAACTGCTGGCGCTATCAAAGACAGCCTGACCGCTGGTTGACGCCAACCGTTTTGAGCGCGACGGGTTGCGGTATATGACATCCATGGCATTGCTCCAAACAAGGGTTTCGCCGAAGTCTGTCGCAGCGTGCCGGGCTTAGGAATAGTGGCCCGAAAAATCGGAATGGACCTACTTTAACCGCGAGGTGTTTTCCCCATGAGCGTGCTGATCGACCATTTCGGCTGGCTGGGCCACCCGGCCACCCGGCCATCGAGCTGTCGGGCAGCCGGATCGTGGCAATGGCCTGCCTGGCGCTAGCGCTGGTGTTCATGTACCGCAGCAACACCCGCACCGACTGACTGATGGGAGGAACCATCCGCGCCGGCCCGCAGTCACTGCTAAAGGTGTCGGCGCCCGCCGCACCGGGACGACCATGACGAAGGAGTCTGACCATGCCAGATACAACCTGTGTCTGCCCACACTGCAAATGTGTGCTGGGAGTGGAGGCGGTGATGAAAGACGGTAAGGGCTATTGCTGCCAGGGCTGTGCCGAACACCATGCCCATGGTGAGCCATGTGTGGCGCCGACGGGCTGCGAATGCGCCAAGTCGGCTAAAGGCTGAGCGCGGTAAAAATTCGCTCGGCTTGTCGGGCGCTGGTCATTACCATGGCCGCTCACCCTTGCCGGATGTGTTCCCCATGGCCCTGGCCACGCCCCCCGACCTCAGTGATCACGCCGTGCCCGTGCAACCGCTGGCGCGGACCTACCCGCGTGGTTGGTATGTAGAGCCCCATCGGCATGACTGGGGCCAGTTGCTCTATGCCATGAGCGGGGTGATGTGGGTCGAGACGCCACGCGAAGCGCTGGTGGTGCCGCCCCAACGCGCCGTCTGGCTGCCGCCGGGCGTGGAACACGGGATACGCGTGGTTTCGGATTTGCAGATGCGCAATATCTACCTGCGCCCGGCGTTGGCCGCGACGCTGGACAGCCAGGTGCAGGTGATTGAAGTCGGCGGGCTGCTGCGCGAGTTGATCGTCACCCTGGTGGAGCAGGGCGACAGTGGCGATGCCGGCTATTACGACGCGGTGGTCGGCCTGGCCCTGCTGGAGCTGCAGCGCGCACGCCGCGCGTCAATCCGCATCGCCATGCCGCTGGAGGCCGACCGCCGCCTGGTCAATGCCTGCCAGGCGGTGATGGCGGCGCCATCCCTGGCGATTCCCTTCGAGCATCACGCCGAGGCCGCCGGTGCCAGTGTGCGGACCTTGGCGCGGCTGTTCCAGAACCACCTTGGCATGGGCTTCGCCGAATGGCGCCGCCAGGTGCAACTGGCCACGGCGGTGGCCGAGTTGATCCAAGGCCAGTCAGTCAGCGCGATCGCGCGGTCCCTGGGTTACTCACCCAGCAGTTTCAGCGACATGTTCCGTCGTGAACTCGGCGTGGCACCGTCGCAGTACTGCGGTTGAAGGTTTGGCCGAAATCCTGAAGCACTTGGCCGATGAGGTGGGCGGCGGCTTCCTACACTAAGCGCCGTCCAACCACCAGGCGCTGCCCCCATGAGTTACTTGATCTCCCTTGCCATTGGCCTCTTCGTCGGCGTGATCTACGGTGCGCTGGATTTCCGCTCGCCCGCGCCGCCGGCCATCGCGCTGGTAGGCCTGATGGGCATGTTGCTCGGCGAAAAACTGTGGCCGATGGGGCGTCAGTTGGTCAGTGGTTGGTTGTCCTGAATGTCCTTTCCCCTTTGATGGATGCCGCTCATGAAAGCGCTGCAATTTTCCGCCACCGGCGACCTCTCCACCCTGCGTTTCGTCGACGTCGCCACCCCGGTGCCCGCCGCTGGGGACGTGCTGGTACAGATCAAGGCCGCCGGTCTCAACCCCAGCGACGTGAAGAATGTGCTCGGTCGCTTTCCCTACACCACGCTGCCGCGCATTCCCGGTCGCGACTTCGCCGGCGTGGTGGTCGAAGGCCCGCAGGAATGGGTCGGGCAGGCGGTCTGGGGCACCGGGCGTGACCTCGGTTTCTTCGCCGACGGTTCCCACGCCCAGTACCTCACTGTGTCGGCCAAGGGCGTGGCGCACAAACCCAGCCACCTGAGTTTTGCCCAGGCCGCCAGCCTCGGTGTGCCGTACACCACCGCATGGGACGCCCTGCAGCGCAGCGCGGTCGGCGAGGGCACGCGGGTGCTGGTCATCGGTGCGAACGGGGCCGTCGGCAGTGCGGCGTTGGCCTTGGCGAAAATCCTTGGGGCGCAGGTACTGGCGGCGGTGCGACGCCCTGAGCAGGCCGAAGTGTTGCAGGCGCAAGGTATCGCCGCGATTACCCTGGGCCAGCCGGAGGATTTGGGCGCGCAGGTCAATGCCGTGTTCAAGGGCGGCGCCGATGTGATCTTCGAAACCACGGGGTTCTGGTTGCCCGCCGCCGTGGCGGGGCTGGCGCCGTTCGGACGCATCGCGATCATCGCCGCGCCGGTCGACGGTCATGTGCAACTGCCGGCCCTGGCCCTGTATCGCAAGGGCGGTTCGGTGGTGGGGATCAATTCGTTGCTCTACAACTGCGAGCAATGTGCAGTGATGCTGGAGCAGTTCGGGCACTTCTTTGACGAAGGGTTGCTGCCGCTGCCGAGCGGCCTGCGCGAAGTGGCGTTGGCCGAGGGCGTGAAATGCTTCGAGGAGGTGAATGTGGGCAGTGCCGATAAGATCGTCCTGCTGCCCTGACGCGCTTGAACAGGTGGGAGCAAACCCGCTCCCACCGGTGGTTTTTGACTAGGCGTCGGGCACGCCTTTTTCCCACGCCGACCAGTGCTTCAGGATCGCCTGGACCAATGGGTTGCCCGTGCGGTACAGGTTTTCCAGCGCCGGCACGAAGCCGCCCTGGTCCGCATATTTGAGCAGGTTATCCACCTCGCTGTAGCCCGGATAAGGTCGGTCGAAATCCGACCCGGCGCGCACCACCGCCAGGCGCTGGATATCCACCAGCCCTTCGCGACTGGCGCGCAGCAGGGCTTCATAGGTGGAGTTGTCTTCCTGCTGGGTGGTGCAGTATTCGCCTTGGTTGTCGGTGAGCAACCGCGTCCAGACTTCGGCGCGCTCGCTCAGGCGCGTGCCGGAGAACCAGGTGTTGCCCGCCAGGGTGTCGCAGCGGGTGACTTGCGGCGGTTGGTTGGCCGGTGCCGCAGGGTAGTGTTTGCGCCAGGCGCTGGATTCCTGGCTTTCCGTCAGCTCAACCTTCTGCGACAGGGCAAACGCCTTGGCCTGCAGTTTCGGGTTCAGCTCGAACACTTCGGTCTTGTAGTCCAGCGGCGGGTTTTTGTTCGGGCCCTTGGTGTTGATACCGATGTAGCCGGTCGGCCAGTCTTTGGGCGCGTCCCGCGAATCGATTTCCCACTGGGTGCCGAACTCCACCAGGTAATGCGCCCAGGCGGTGGTGCCGAGGGTGCCGTGTTTGGGGCTGATGCCGGCAATCCCGGCGATCAGAAAGTAGCTCTGGCGCAGGTCGAACTTGGGTGACAGCGCCAACGCCAGGGTGGAGGCGGCGGCGTTGGTCTGGCCCATGCCGGTCACCAGCAGGCAGACGTCTTCGGTATTGCAACGAATCACCGGGTATTCGGCGGACAAGCCCGGCACGCGGACTTCCTGCTTGAGCGCCAGGCGATCGATCCAGGTTTGCGCCTCGGGGGCGAACATGGTGATCAGCATCACCTTGGGCTTGATCGGCGCAGGCGCCTGCGCCAGTACCAGGTGGGGCAGCAGCGCCAGGCCGACGGCCAGCGAGACACGGGTAAACAGACTCATCTAAAACTCCTTGATCAGAATTGGTAGCCTACGCCGGCGTAGTAACCCCAGCATGTTAGCGGTGTGCGCCGGGTTTTCCTTGCGCAGGTCCTTGCCGAAATCGCAGTTGGTGAAGCCGATATAGGTCAGTGAGGCGCCGTCGTTCAACTGCCGGATGGGCGCGAAGTATTTCAGCTGCGCACGGTGGCCGTCCCATGCGTATTCATTGCTGGCGCCATTGTGCTGCTGTGGTCGTAGATCCAGTCAAAGGCCGCGTACCATTCCTTGACCGCGCCGATGGCCAGGCTGCGCGCCGCCGGATCGTCGATGGAGGTCCGTGGTTCGTGCTCGATGAACAGCGGCGAGCCATGATCCCATGCGCCTTTGTCATTACGGTTACCGATGCCGAGAATCTTCGACACGTCGATATAACCCTATCGTTCGAAACAATCCTTGCGACCGAAGACTGATGTCCTGGCTGCCGATCAATGTCGGGTTCTTGGGGTCAATATTGACGCAGTGTCATTTTTTCGCTGCGCTGGAACAGGTGCATGACCGTTTCGCGCCGATATTCACTGGGAGTCTGATGCATCTCGATACGAAAGTGCCGGTTGAAATTGGACAGGTTGGCGTAGCCCACTTCAAAGCAGATCGCCGCCACGGACAGCTCGCTTTGCAGCAACAGCCGGCACGCCCGCTGTATGCGGAACTTGCGCATCAGGTCGATAAAACCGTGACCGGTGTTGCGCTTGAAGAAGCGTGAGAAGCCCGCTTCGCTCATCTCCAGTTGCCGGGCGATTACCGGCAGGCGCACATCGCCGGTCAATTCGCGCATCAGGTAGTCGAACGCCTTGTTGATGCGCTCGGCGCTGCGCGCGTCCAGGGTCGGCGCATAGCACGGGCTGGCCAGGGCCTGCACCTGCGGCGGCGGGGCGTTCTTGAGGGTGTCGAGCAGTTGCAGGAACAGGATCAGGCGTTGCAGGCCGTGGGCGCTGCCGATGTCTTCCAGCAGGCGGGCCGCTTGCACGGCGGTTTCGCCGCTGAATGCCAGGCCGCGCCGGGCCTGTTCGAACAACGGCTGCACGTCGCCGAGTTCCGGCAGGGTCTTGCGCAGGGCGAGGAGGGCGCTGCCGTCGAATTGCAGCACCACATCGCGGCCGTTCAGGTGTTCGCCGGGGGCCAGGTCGCCGATCCAGTCGTGGGGCAGATCCGGGCCGATCAGCGCAACATGCCCGGCACCGAATGCGCCGATGTAATCGCCCGCCACCAACTTGCCGCTGCCTTGGCGGATCAGGTGGATCTCGAATTCCGGGTGGTGATTCCAGCGCGCCAGTTCGTAGGGGTAGTCATGTTCGAACCAGCGAAAACAGTGTTCCGGCTCGGGCAGGATCACTTCGAGTTCGGCGGGGCGGTGTTCGAACCACTCGGCGCGGCTGATGGGCATGGTGATGCCTCTTGTACTTGGGGAATTGCGCCAAAATACGCGTGTTGGCGACAGCCGCGCTACCGAAGCTTTCGCCCGATACTGATACTTTTTTGATCCCGGCCTGCGGTTAAAAAAGTATCGGTCGGGCATTCGCCACGGGTTTGTGAGGGCCCGGCCAAGCTGCTGTAATCGGCCCTCGACCATAAAAACAAGCGGTGGACACCGCCGAGCACGAGATCAACCGCGCCGGTTATCCCCCATCAATGCCCGAGGGACACGCACCCCATGAAACGACTGGAAGGTAAGAGCGCGCTGATCACCGGATCGGCGCGAGGCATCGGTCGCGCCTTTGCCCAGGCCTATATCCATGAAGGCGCCACGGTTGCCATCGCCGATATCGACCTGCAGCGGGCCCAGGCCACAGCAGCCGAACTGGGCCCGCAGGCTTACGCGGTGGCAATGGACGTCACCGACCAGGCGTCGATCGACGCCGCGATTGCCGCCGTGGTGGCCCATGCCGGCCAGCTGGATATTCTGATCAACAACGCGGCGCTGTTCGATCTGGCGCCGATTGTCGACATCACCCGCGAGAGTGTCGAGCGGCTGTTCTCGATCAACGTCGCCGGCACCCTGTTCACCCTGCAGGCCGCGGCTCGGCAGATGATCCGCCAGGGCCACGGCGGCAAGATCATCAACATGGCCAGCCAGGCCGGACGGCGCGGCGAGCCGCTGGTCGCGGTGTACTGCGCGAGCAAGGCGGCGGTGATCAGCCTCACCCAATCGGCGGGGCTGAACCTGATCAAGCAGGGCATCAACGTCAACGCCATCGCCCCGGGCGTGGTCGACGGCGAGCATTGGGACGGGGTGGACGCACTGTTCGCCAAGCACGAAGGCCTGGCGCCGGGCGAGAAGAAGCAGCGAGTAGGCGACGAGGTGCCGTTCGGACGCATGGGCACCGCTGAAGACCTCACCGGTATGGCGATCTTCCTCGCGTCGAAGGACGCCGACTATGTCGTCGCCCAGACCTACAACGTCGATGGCGGGAACTGGATGAGTTAGGCCATACACCGATCAACATGTGGGAACGAGCATGAGGCTACGATAGCGGACGGTCAGGCAGCAAAAAAGTCAGCAGTACCGGCCCCGTCGCAGCC
>NZ_JALJRR010000034.1:0-47202 GCF_024519615.1 Pseudomonas sp. Pse79 | reverse complement strand
TAAAGGATGTCCCCGGTCTCGTTTGTAAAGGATGTCTCCGTCTGTACACCCCGATGGCGGTGTATCAGTCAGAACACCTGATACTGACCCACCGCCATCGGGGGCAAGCCCCCTCCCACATTTGTTTTTGTGGTGTTCACAAGTGCGATCCCAAATTGTGGAAAACAAATCCGGCCACCTTCCAAAGCGCGACAGATAGCCGCCGCAAATCGCTGTTTTGTCACAGTTTTGACTTGTCCCCATCCGCTGTGGAACCGGCTGTGGGTAACGTGGGAGTAGCTGGCTGAAAGCCTTTGATTACGTGGCCTGCAGCGTGATGGTTGTTTTTTGATCAGTGGCTTTTTGGCGACCTGCCGAGGGGTTTGTCAACCTGTTTAAAGACACAGGTATATGACCGGATTATGTCTGTCCAACCTGTGGATAAGTCTGTGGTTAAACTCTGGAAAGACGCCCGCAGAGGCCGGAATGACTGGCCTGGAGCCATCGTTCGGTTTTTCCTCTCGTGCATGGGCCTACATACCGCCTCGTCCAGGTCAAGCAAAAAACTTTGCAAAACCGCCTGAAAGCCTTGTACACAGCGGCTCTGGGCTTTTTGCACTTGCCCCCAAAGACTGTGGGCGCAATTGTGGATAACCTGCGCGCATATGGCTGCAGGCCACGGTGTGTAAGGCTTTGCGTGGTTTGGTTAAAAACTGATCAGGCGTGCATGGCGTGATGTGCATAGCGGTTGCCGCGACGACGGTGTAAGGGCATTCTGCTGGCTTATTTTTTCCGATGCCCGCAAGGAGAACACCATGTCCAACACGCTGTTTATTACTGGCGCAACTTCAGGTTTCGGCGAAGCCTGCGCCCGTCGGTTTGCCGAAGCTGGCTGGAAACTGGTGCTCACCGGTCGTCGTGCCGAGCGTCTGAACGCGCTGGTCGAAGAGCTTTCCAAGCAGACCGAAGTACACGGCCTGGTGGTGGACGTGCGTGACCGTCAAGGCATGGAAGCGGCGATTGCCGGCCTGCCGCCCGCGTTCGCCAAGCTGCGCGGGCTGATCAACAACGCCGGCCTGGCCGTGGGCACCGATCCCGCGCCCAAGTGCAACCTCGACGACTGGGAAACCATGGTCGACACCAACATCAAGGGCCTGCTGACCACCACCCACCTGCTGTTGCCGCGCCTGATCGCCTATGGCCGCGGTGCCGGGATCATCAACCTGGGCTCCATCGCCGGCAGCTACCCGTACCCGGGCAGCCACGTGTATGGCGGCTCCAAAGCGTTCGTGAAGCAATTCTCGCTGAACCTGCGCTGCGACCTGCAAGGCACCGGCGTGCGTGTGACCAACATCGAGCCAGGGCTGTGTGAAAGCGAGTTCTCCCTGGTGCGCTTCGGCGGCGACCAGGCGCGCTACGACGCCACCTATGCCGGCGCCGAGCCGATCCAGCCGCAGGACATCGCCGACACCATCTTCTGGGTGCTGAACACCCCGGCGCACGTCAACATCAACCGTCTTGAGCTGATGCCGGTGAGCCAGAGCTGGGCCGGGTTTGCGATTGAGCGTGGGGCCAAGTAAGGCGTTAGACCGAGTCGCCTGCATCGGGGGCAAGCCCCCCTCCCACACTGAATTGGGTTCACACATCAAGATCTGTGAACCACCTTCAAATGTGGGAGGGGGCTTGCCCCCGATGAGGCCCTGAGGTCAGCCGAGAACCTTGACCAACCCCTGATAACAGGTCGCCAGATGATACGGCGTGGTCGACGGCATATCCCGTCGGCTCACGCTGCCCTGGGCATCCAGGCATTCATTCCAGCCCTTGGCATGCAGGAAGTGCTGCTGCAACGCGAGCAACTGGCGCTGCAGCACGGCTTCGCTGCCCGGCCGCAAGGTCAGTGCGCGCAGGTATTCCGCCTGGGCCCAGATGCGTTGGGTGCCGTCGCGCACGCTGCCGTCCAGGGCGAGCATGCCGCTGACCGCGCCGGTCCGGTTATCCACACCCGTTTGCTCGGCATAGGCAAAGGCCCGCGTCAGCGAAGCATGCAGCGGCGTGCCGCGCAGCACGTCGGAAGACTCAAGCAAGAAGAACCACTCGAACTGGTGCCCCGGCTCAAACCAGTTATCCACAGCGCCCAGCGGTTTTTCCATCATCACGCCGTGCTGGCGCTCGATGAAACGCTGCTGCATGGCCGTCGCCAAGGCCAGCAATGCGGTTTGCACCGCGGCGTCGTCACGCACCGCCAGGGTGGCGAGGAAGCCTTCCGCCAGGTGCATCAGCGGGTTTTGCAATGGGCCGGACTTGAGGGACGACCAATTACGCTCCAGCACCGCCTCGTACAGGCCATCGCCGCTGGCGAAACGTTGGGCGACCACTTCCAGCGCCGCATTCAACACCGACTCCACCAGCGGTTCGCGTACCTTGGCCCAGTAATGGGCGCAGGCGAAGATGATGAACGCGTGGGTGTACAGGTCCTTGCGCTTGTCCAGCGGCTGGCCGGCGGGGTCGATGCTGTAGAACCAGCCACCGTGCTCGGCGTCGTGGAAATGCCGTTGCAGCGAGCGGAACAACACGGCAGCGCGTTCTTCGGCAAAGGCTGCGCCGGGTTCGCCGATCAGGCTGGCGAACAGGTACAACTGCCGGGCACAGGCCATGGCGCGGTAGCGTTGCGGCGGCAGCGGCCGGTGGTCGGCGTCCAGCGCCTCGTAGGGCAGCGCCAGCTCGGCGTTCCAGCCCGGGCCCTGCCAGAGCGGCACGATCAGGTCATGGAAGTGCGTGAGCACGGCATTCAAGGAAGGCTGAAGGGCGGAGCTTGGAGCGATGGGCATCGGCTGGCGTCGTCACGGCAGGGGTGTAGGCGCGCATGGTAGCAGGCTTGGGAACGGTGGTGTCTGCGCCACCGCTATCGGGGGCAAGCCCCCTCCCACATTCGACCGAGTTCCAACTTTGGAATGCAAGCGAATGTGGGAGGGGCGGTGCGACGATTCGACTTGCCCCCGATGAGGCGCTTAATCGCGCCGCAAATCAGCCAGCCAGCAACCAAACCCCAGTCGCCGCCGAAGCCGCCCCGGCAACCCGCACCAACGGCGCCGCCGCAGTCGGCAGCCAGCGCACCACGGCATAACCGGCGGCGTGCAACACAGCGGTGGCGCCGACAAATCCGGCGGCATACGCCCAAGGGCTGGACATGTCCGGCAGCTCCAAACCATGGGCCACGCCGTGGAACAGCGCGAACAAGGCCGTCGCCCCCAGCGCCATGAACAACGGCGGGCGCACCGCCAGCGCCACCGCCAGGCCCAGGGCCAGCACCGACGCGGCAATCCCGCTTTCCAGCGCCGGCAACGCCAGGCCTTCAAAGCCCAACAGGCCGCCGAGCAACAGGGTGGCCACGAAGGTGCAGGGCAGCGCCCAACGCGCCGCGCCTTTTTGCTGGGCGGCCCACAAGCCGACCGCCAGCATGGCCAGCAAATGGTCGAGACCGCCCAATGGATGGCTGATACCCGCCACCAGGCCGTTGTCGCCGTGACCCGGGTGGGCGAAGGCCAAGGCGGGTGCGAGCAGCAGGGCGGCGGCAGCGAAGAGTTTTTTCAGGCGCATGGACAGGTTCCTTATGGGTTGATCAGGCTGCAGTCAGCAGGCCCTGGCGTTCGATGAAGGCGACGATCTCATCCAGGCCGACGCCGGTTTTCTGGTTGCTGAACACAAAGGGTTTACCGTTGCGCATGCGTTGGGTGTCGCTGTTCATCAGTTCCAGCGAGGCACCGACCAAGGGCGCCAGGTCGATCTTGTTGATCACCAGCAGGTCGGATTTGCAGATGCCGGGGCCGCCCTTGCGCGGCAGTTTATCGCCGGCGGACACATCGATCACATAGATGGTCAGGTCCGACAGTTCCGGGCTGAACGTCGCCGACAGGTTATCGCCGCCCGACTCCACCAGGATCAGGTCCAGGCCGGGAAAGCGCCGGTTGAGTTGGTCCACCGCTTCCAGGTTGATCGAGGCGTCTTCACGGATCGCCGTGTGCGGGCAGCCGCCGGTTTCCACACCGATGATGCGCTCGGGCGCCAGGGCCTGGTTGCGCACCAGGAAGTCGGCATCTTCGCGGGTATAGATGTCGTTGGTGACCACCGCCAGGTTGTAGCGATCACGCAAGGCCAGGCACAGGGCCAGGGTCAGGGCGGTCTTGCCGGAGCCCACCGGGCCGCCGATGCCGACACGCAGAGGTTGTGTGTTCATGTGCTTCTCCTAGGAACGGAACAGGCGGCTGTACTGGCGCTCGTGGGCCATGCACGCCAGGGACAGGCCGAACGCGGCGCTGCCGAAATGGTTGGGGTCGATGTGGCTGGCGTCCTGCTGGGCGTGTTGCAGCAGGGGCAGCAGTTCACTGGTCAGGCGTTGGGCGGCCTGCTGGCCGAGCGGCAGGGTTTTCATCAGCACGGCCAGCTGGTTTTCCAGCCAGCTCCACAGCCAGGCGGCGAGGGCGTCGTCGGGGCTGATGCCCCAGGCGCGTGCGGCCAGGGCCCAGCCCAGCGCCAGATGCGGCTCGGTGTGTTGTGCGAGAAAATCACGGGCCGCGTCGTCCAGTTCCGGCAGGCCGTTGAGCAGTTGCTGCAGGGAGTACCCCATCTGCCGGCTCTCCTGATACAGCTCGCGGGTCTCGCGACTGGCGCGGTGTTCCTCACACAGTTGCGTCAGCTGCGACCAATCGCCGGCCACGGCGGCGCGGCAATGCGCGAGCAACAGCGGCGCTTCGAAGCGGGCGAGGTTGAGCAGCAACTGGTCGCTGATCCAGCGGCGGGCGCCGGCCGCGTCTTTGACGCGGCCATTCTCCACGGCCATTTCCAGGCCCTGGGAATAGCTGTAGCCGCCAATCGGCAATTGCGGACTGGCCAGACGCAGCAGCGCCCAGGCTGGGTTCATAAACGCACGCCGAACTGATGCAGCTTCGGCGGGTAGTTGAAATCTTCATCGCCATGGCGTGAATGGTGGTGGCCGCCGCCGTAGGCCCCGTGTTCCGGCTGGAATGGCGCTTCGAGGGTTTCGGTCCGCGCGCCCAGCTGTTCAAGCATGGCCTTGAGCACGTAATCATCTAGCAGGCGCAGCCAGCCGTCGCCTACTTGCAAGGCCACGTGGCGATTGCCCAGGTGATACGCGGCGCGGGTCAGTTCAAATGCGTTGCGACAGGTGACGTGCAGCAGTTGTTCAGGGCGCGCGCAGACGCGTACTACACGTCCGTCTTCAGCCTGTAGGAACTCGCCATCGTGCAGCGGCGGCTGGCCACGCTCCAGGAACAGGCCGACGTCTTCGCCGTCGGCACTGAAACAGCGCAGGCGGCTTTTGCTGCGTGCTTCGAAGTTCAGCAGCAACTCGGCGGCCCAGAGGGCTTGCGGGGCGATTCGGCGGTGGATCACCAGCATCAGAAGGCTTCCAGCTATGAGCGATAAGAGAGCTAGAGCAAGGGGCTTGCCAATCCCGCGCAGGAGTAGGAATTCCCTGAAGGCGAGCGCAGCGATGCCACCGAATAGGGCGTCAGTCAGCGCCTTTATGCTTCAATTTGGTGCGCGTCTGGAGGTGTGGCACTGGATGGGGGCGTTGTGTGTGGATGTGGTGTGCGGTTTTGCATGAAATTTCTCTCATCTAATTCGCACTGGTGTTTTTTCAGATTTCTCCTACGCGGTATCCGGATTCCGCGTTCAAAAAGTTACGCGCTGTTTCTTTAGGATTTGCGCCGTCTTAACACCACGGCGATTCATCAATGTTCAAGTCACTTTTCTTTTTAATCCTTTTCAGTCTTTCCTGCGTCATCTCATCGGCCTCGGCCAACCTGAAACCCCAATCGACATTCGGCTCTTCGCTGCCTGGTGTTCCAACGTCTTCGGTGGCGAATGTGGTCGACCGCGCCCATGCCCTGCTGGGCACCCCGTACAAATGGGGGGGCACCTCGGCCGAGCAAGGGTTTGATTGCAGTAGTTTCCTGGTCTACCTGTTCAAGACCGAAGCCAACATTCACATCCCGCGCACGACGGCGGCGATGCACCGTTCAACGGCTGCGACCGTCAAGCGCAACGAGCTCAAGCCGGGGGACGCGGTGTTTTTCAAAGGCAACGGGCGCGGTCAGGTCAGCCATGTGGGGCTGTATATCGGCGAAGGGAAATTCATTCATTCGCCGCGGGCCGGCAAGAATGTGCGGATCGATTCGCTGAGCAACAACTACTGGAACAAGAACTACACCGGCGCCAAGCGTTTCCACACGGCGGGTTGACGGCTTACTCGGTGCTGCCGAGGCCCTGCCAGTGCTTGAGGCCAATGAAGATGAAGCGCAACTGCTGGGTGATTTTCGCCTGGGGCGTGAGGTGGGCGGGCAGCGCGTGGGCGGGCGGGTCGATGATGTCGGGCAGGGTGGCGAACACACTTTTGACGATCAGGTCGGCCATCACGTGCAGGCCGTCGGCGTCCAGGTGCTGGAGCTTGGGCATCAGGGTCAGGTCGGCGGCCAGGTCACTGGTGATGTCTTCGCGCAGAGCGCCGATGGCTTGGCGCACAGCCAGGCAGCCACCGTACTGTTCGCGGGCCAGGAACAGGAATTGCGAGCGATTGGCCGCGACCACATCGAGGAAGATCCGCACGGATGCATCGATAATGCCGCCCATCATGAATTCGTTGTGGCGCACCAGGCGGATCGTGGCACGGAAGGTCTGGCCGACTTCGCTGACCAGCACCAGGCCCAGTTGGTCCATGTCGGCAAAGTGACGATAGAACCCAGTGGGCACGATCCCGGCTGTCTTGGCCACTTCCCGCAGGCTCAGGCTGCCGAACCCGCGGCCACACTCCATCAGATGGCGGGCAGCGTCCATCAGGGCGAGGCGGGTCTGTTGCTTCTGTTCGGCACGGGGCAGCATGGCGGGCGGGCTTTGTCGGCAAGTACAGCGACGCACTCTAGCAAAACCGCTTCATAGACGTCGAACTTGGCAGGGCATTGCGGCGTGGATACGTGACACGTTGTGCAGAAAGTCAAAAGCCCGATCCAGGGATCGGGCTTTTTTCCGGGCCACCACAGGCTTAGCTCTGAGCTTGATGCAGGTCTTGCAGACGGTCGGCACCGCCTTCAGCAACACCTTCTGTATAGGCACGTTTGTTGGCGAGTTCAGCACCACCTTCAACCAGGCCTTTTTCTTCCAGGCGGTTGTGGCCGTTTTCGGTCACGCCTTCGGTGTAAGCGCGTTTGTTGGCTTGTTCCGAACCATTTTCAGCAACGGCGCCTTTGGCGTAGTCACGGTTCTCTTGTTCTTGCGACCCGCTACGGGCGAGGGTTTGGCTGAATTGAACGGCATCGGCTTTGGCTTGTGGGATCGCTTGTTCAGCGGCCGGCAGGGCAAAGGCACTGGATGCCAGGACGGACAGCAGCACGGTAGCGAGTACTTGGCGTTTCATGATCGGTTGCTCCTTGGGAGGGCGATTAAGTGGGTACGGGGCTAATGCTACTCTCGATAAGTCGATATAAAAGTTCATAAACCCAATGGTAATAATCAACGGAATTGATTGTTCCCATGGGAGGCTCTAAGTCGAGCCTCTCAAGCCCGCGGTTTTGCACCGTGCTGGGTATTTTCGACACGCGCCTGGGTAACAATGGTGCGCTGGAGTGGGATAAATCTGTCGAAGTGGTCAGAAAAATGGATTTTTTCCGGCAAAACGTTGATTGGGTTAAACCCCGGGAGGGTTTGCCAGTCCTAGCTGTATAAGCTGTCTCAAGGGCCGTGACTCAGCCAGTCGTATTCAGGAGCTCTGTGCAATGACGCGCACTCGTAAAATCGTCGCTTGGTGCTGCGCCAGCATCGTTCTATCAATCGCCGTGGTGGTGTTGTTTTTGCTGTTCTTCGACTGGAACCGCATCAAACCGCCGCTCAATGCCAAGGTTTCCGAAGAACTGCATCGCCCGTTCGCCATCAATGGCAACCTGGCGGTGGTGTGGCGCCGTGAACTGGACGAGGGCGGCTGGCGCGCCTGGGTGCCCTGGCCCCATGTCATTGCCGAAGACCTGAGCCTGGGCAACCCCGACTGGTCGAAAACCCCGCAGATGGTCACGCTCAAGCGTGTGGAGCTGCGTATCTCGCCATTGGCCTTGCTGGTGCAGCGCGTGGTGATCCCGCGTATCGACCTCGTCGAACCGAGCGCCGAGTTGCAGCGCCTGGCCGATGGGCGCGCCAACTGGGTGTTCACATTCGATCCCAAGGACCCTAACGCCGAACCCTCCGCCTGGATGGTGGACATCGGTGCCATCGGCTTCGACAAGGGCCACGTGACCCTCGACGACCAGACCCTCAAAACCCAACTGGACGTGATCATCGACCCGCTGGGCAAACCCATTCCGTTTAACGAAATCGTCGGCGATGCGGATGCCAAAAAGGTCTTGGAAAAAGGCGCGGCCCCCCAGGACTACGCGTTCGGCCTCAAGGTCAAAGGTCGCTACCACGGGCAGACACTCGACGGCAGCGGCAAGATCGGCGGCCTGCTCGCCTTGCAGGACGCGGCCAAGCCGTTTCCGCTGCAAGCCCAGGTGAGCGTCGCCGACACCCGCATCGCCGTGGCCGGCACCCTGACCGACCCGCTCAACCTCGGTGCCCTGGACCTGCGCCTGAAACTCGCCGGCGCCAGCCTGGGCAACCTGTACCCGCTGACCGGCGTCACCCTGCCGGACTCGCCGGCCTATTCCACCGATGGGCGCCTGATCGCGCAACTGCATCAAGCCAGCGGCGCGACGTTCCGCTACGACAACTTCAACGGCAAGATCGGCGACAGCGACATCCACGGCAACCTGGCCTACGTCGCGAGCCAGCCGCGGCCCAAACTCAGCGGCACGCTGGTGTCCAACCAACTGCTGATGGCTGACCTTGCGCCCTTGATCGGTGCCGACTCCAACGCCAAGCAAAAAGCCCGTGGCGGGATGAGCAAGCAACCGGCGACCAAAGTGCTGCCGGTGGAAGCGTTCCGCACCGAGCGCTGGCGTGACATGGATGCCGACGTGGAATTCACCGGCAAACGCATCGTCCACAGCACCGACTTGCCCTTCACCGATCTCTATACGCACTTGGTGCTGACGGATGGCGAACTGAGCCTGCAACCCCTGCGGTTCGGCGTGGCCGGCGGCAAGCTCGATGCACAGATCCGCCTGAACGGGCGCATCACGCCGATGGAAGGCCGCGCCAAATTGACCGCGCGCAACTTCAAGCTCAAACAGTTGTTCCCGACCTTCGAGCCGATGAAAACCAGCTTTGGCGAACTCAACGGCGATGCTGATATTGCCGGGCGTGGCAACTCGGTGGCGGCGTTGCTGGGCTCGGCCAACGGTGACCTGAAGATGCTGATCAACGACGGCGCCATCAGCCGGGGCCTGATGGAAATCGTCGGGCTCAACGTAGGCAACTACGTCGTCGGGCGCCTGTTTGGCGACAAGGAAGTGAAGATCAACTGCGCGGCGGCCGACTTCGGCATCAAGACCGGGCTCGCGACCACGCGCTTGTTTGTGTTCGATACCGAGAACGCCATTGTCTATATCGATGGCACGGCGAACATGGCCTCGGAGCAGCTCGACCTGACCATCACCCCGGAGTCGAAAGGCTTCCGCCTGTTCTCGCTGCGCTCACCGCTGTATGTGAACGGTCCGTTCATCAAACCGAATGCCGGCGTGAAAGCCATCCCCCTGGCACTGCGTGGCGCCGGCATGGTCGCGCTGGGCGTGATCGCCGGCCCGGCTGCCGGGTTGCTGGCACTGGTCGCGCCGAGCGGCGACGTGCCCAATCAGTGCGCGCCGTTGTTGCAGCAGATGAAGGAAGGCAAGGCGCCGAAGACCGTGAAAGGTTGATTCGGCGCAGTCGTAAGAAAGGGCGCCCCTAGGGGCGCCTTTTTGATGGCGGTGCTGTAAGTGTGCTCCTGGTCTTGCGTAGTTCATTTCTGAAACAGCAAATCCGCCCCTGATTCCCCTTATACCTCCTGCGGCGCCTTCTTATAGTCGGCGGTCACAGTCACTTGGAGGTGGACGCGATGCAGGAGCCTTATGTGTTTATCGCCATAAAGGGCGTAGCCGTGGGCACTTTAGGTAGCCACACCGGTGAGCAAATAGGCTCCCTCCTTTACAAAGTTTCAGGGAGTGGGCAATGACGCTTGAGTCCATGGGGATAGTCTCGGGGGTTATTATGATGCTGAGTTTCCCTATATCTTTTTATTCTATGTATACAAAGCTGGAAGAGGCCGAGAGCTATTTGCGGTTCAGCACATTTATAGTGATGTTCAAGCACATGTTCAAAGCCGGATTGTTTGAGGGGAGGATGAAGAGACTCTTCGCTGTCGCCCTTGTTATTCTTATGCCCGCGGCTTTTCAATGGAGACGTTTAGTACTCGTTGACGATGTGAAAGCTATTCCCATAAGACTCAAACTCTGGATGGTCATGCCCTTCCTGCTCACACTGTTTTCCATCACTGGAATGGTCCTGTCATGGTTTCTGACGAACTGACGGTCAAAAGGGGAAGCGGTCTAATCCGCTTCCCCCTTTTTAGACGCGCAGCCATTTACAGACTTTCGAGAATATCCGCCATGTCATCCGCATGCTCTTCTTCCTGAGCCAGGATTTCTTCGAACAGGCGGCGGGTGGTCGGGTCTTTGTCACCGATGTACTGGATGATTCCACGGTAGCTGTCGACCGCAATCCGCTCGGCGACGAGGTCTTCGTAGACCATTTCCTTCAAATTGTTGCCGGCCACGTATTGCGCATGGGCGTTCTTCGACAGCAGGTCCGGGTTGAATTCCGGCTCGCCGCCCAACTGCACGATACGTTCGGCGAGTTTGTCGGCGTGTTCGGCTTCCTGGGTCGCATGTTCGAGGAATTCTGCAGCGGCGATCTGCGCCTTCACGCCGCTGGCCATGAAGTAGTGACGCTTGTAGCGCAGCACGCAGACCAGTTCGGTGGCCAGCGAGGCATTGAGCAGGCGAATGATCTCTTCGCGGTCGGCGTCGTAGCCTTCGGTCACGGCGCCGTTTTCGACGTTCTGGCGGGCGCGTTGGCGCAGGGTCGCAACGTCAGTCAGGTTTGCTGCAGTCATCTCAACCTCCTGGGGCTAATCCGGTTTTACGCCACGCTCTGTCGGCGTGATCGCTCCAAGTTGTGAGTCGTGGGCGGGGCAAAAAGTTTTATTGGATTTGCCGGCAGATGTCATCAGCCCGTCGCCGGATTGGGTTAGCCTGCGCTCATCCTTTCTTGATCAAGGACGTTCGCTTCATGTCGCAGTCGTTAGCCACGCGTTACCCCTTGGTGCTGGTGCCGGGCATGCTGGGGTTTGTGCGCCTGGGATTGTTTCCTTACTGGTACGGCATCGTCCCGGCGTTGCGGGCCGGCGGGGCGCAGGTGTTTGCGGTGCAGGTGGCGCCGCTCGATTCCAGCGAGGTGCGTGGCGAGCAGTTGCTCGCGCAGGTCGAGCGGATTCGCCGCGAAACCGGTGCCGACAAGGTCAACCTGATCGGCCACAGCCAGGGTTCGCTCACTGCGCGCTATGCCGCGGCCAAATGTCCGCAGTGGATCGCCTCGGTGACGTCGGTGGCCGGCCCCAATCACGGTTCGGAGCTGGCGGATTATTTCCACACCCATTACCCCCGGGGCAGCCTCAAAGGCCGGATGGTCAGCGCGCTGTTTCATCTGGTCGCCGCCGTCATGAGCCTGCTGGAGACCGGCTACCGAGGCCCGCGCTTCAAGGCCGACCTGCACGCCTCGCACCAGTCGCTGACCAGCGCCGGCGTGGCGGTGTTCAATCGTGAGTATCCCCAGGGATTGCCGCAGACATGGGGCGGGCAGGGCGCCGCAGAGGTCAATGGCGTGCGCTATTACTCGTGGTCCGGCACCTTGCAGCCGGGTAAGACCGATCGCGGGCGCAACCTGCTCGATGGCACGAATCGCAGTTGCCGCTTGTTCGCCCGCAGCTTCGTGCGCGAGAAAGGCCAGTGCGATGGCATGGTCGGGCGCTACAGCTCACACCTGGGCACGGTGATCGGCGATGACTACGCCCTCGACCATTTCGATATCGTCAACCAGTCGCTGGGGCTGGTGGGCAAAGGCGCGGAGCCGATCCGCTTGTTCGTCGAGCATGCGCAGAGGCTCAAGGCGGCTGGGGTGTAGGAGATGCACCGCGTTATCGTTCATCGGGGGCAAGCCCCCTCCCACATTGGCCCGCGTTCGCCCTGGCGCCTCGGTCAACTGTGGGAGGGGGCTTGCCCCCGATAGCGATAGCTCAGGCAACGCCCAGCTTACGCCCGACCGGCGTAGTCCAGCGCTCCGACAAAATCACCCCGCCCAACGTCAGCAGCCCGCCCACCAGGTGATACAGCGCCAACGCTTCCTTCAACACCAGCGCCGCGATCAGCGCGGTAATCAGCGGCAGCAGGTTGAAAAACAACGTGGTGCGGCTCGGCCCCAGGGTTTTCACCGAGTGCATCCAGGCCAATGGTGCGAGCATCGAGGCCAACAGGCAGGCGTACAGCACCAACGGAATATTCGCCCAGACCAACCCGGCTTTGGCCGAGTACAGAAACAGCGGAAACAGCACCACCACGGCCACCAGCACCTGCAGATACAGCAACACCAACGGCGGCAGGCGCAGCTGCCATTTTTTCAGCAAGGTGCTGTAGACCGCGTAGGCCAGGGTGGCGACCAGCATCATCGCGTCGCCCAGGTTGACCCCGTGTTGCAGCAGCGTGCCCAGGCTGCCGGACGACACCACCACCGCCACGCCAGCGAACGACAGCACCGCGCCGCTCAGCGCGCCGAAGGTCAGGCGTTGGCCGAGGCTGATGATCGCCGCCGTCAACGCCATCAATGGCATCAGCGACAGGATGATGCCCATGTTGGTGGCGCTGGTCAGCGACGCGGCGTAATAGGCCAGGCTTTGATACACCGCCATGCCCAGCACGCCGAGGATAAAAATCTTGCCCAGGTTCGGGCGGATGATCGGCCACTGGGCAATCACCGGCTTGAGCATGAACGGGGTAAACAGCAGCGCCGCGAGCAACCAGCGGTAGAAGCCGATTTCAGCGGGGAAGATCGAACCCACGGCCAGTTTGTTGACCACGGTGTTGCCGGCCCAGATGAAAATGGCCAGCAGGGGATACGCGTATTGCATTGAAAACAACCCAAGGTGTTGGTGAGACGGGAGTATGGCGCAGTACTGACGGGCGAACATCCGTAGTCGGTGAAGATGTTACAAGGTTTGGCTACACTCCTCGGTAGGCCGCGCCCTCCGGCGCGGTAACAGGGAGAAAACTCCATGAAGATGCTGCGAATTCCGTTGTTGATGATGGGCCTGCTGCTGTGTTCCCAAGGCTTTGCCGCTACCGCCCAGCAAAATAAAATGACCACCTGCAATGCCGAGGCCACCACCAAGACGCTCAAAGGCGACGAGCGCAAAGCGTTCATGAAAACCTGCCTGTCGGCGCCCGCCGCCAATGATGCGAAGACGCTGACCCCGCAGCAGCAGAAGATGAAAGATTGCAATGCCTCGGCGAAAACCAAGGCGCTGACCGGCGATGCGCGCAAGACGTTCATGAGCACCTGTCTCAAAGGCTGATCGCGCGTTCGCGCTCGCTGAAGATCAAATGTGGGCGGCTGGCTGGGGCCCCCCGGTCTACCTGAAGGGCCAGCCCGCTCCCACGCTTGATCGCATTGACTACCGATCCACTCGCTTGATTGCCTCAAGGCTGGCAGACTGCCCATCCTTTAACGCCGTTCGTTTTGAGGCTGTATGCCAACGTTTTCTCAGCGTCACGTGTTATTGCTGGCCAGTTACATCATCATTTTCGGCGGATTACTGCTGGTTCTGCCGCTGAAGTTGCTGCCCAGCCTGCTGGCCGGGCTGTTGGTATTTGAACTGGTCAACATGCTTACCCCTCAACTGCAACGGCTGATCGAAGGTCGGCGTGCGCGCTGGCTGGCCGTGGCCTTGCTCGGCACCCTGATCGTCAGCGTGTTGA
Organism: Pseudomonas sp. Pse79; assembly: GCF_024519615.1. Taxonomy (NCBI): domain Bacteria; kingdom Pseudomonadati; phylum Pseudomonadota; class Gammaproteobacteria; order Pseudomonadales; family Pseudomonadaceae; genus Pseudomonas; species Pseudomonas sp. Pse79. Next base: position 33,217 of record NZ_JALJRR010000034.1, on the reverse strand, counting down.
CCCTGATCTTTGCCGGCGCGATCAGCTTCCTGCTCCACGAAGCGGAAAACCCCGGGGCCTCCCTCGACAAATTCATGGGCGTGGTCGACCGCGCGCGCGGCCAGCTGCCGCCGTTCCTCGACGCTTACCTGCCCGCCAGCGCCGCTGAATTCCGGGTGGCCATCGGCGACTGGATCAGCAAACACCTCAGCGATCTGCAATTGGTGGGCAAAGATGCCGCCCACATGTTCGTCACCCTGCTGATCGGCATGGTGCTCGGCGCGATCATGGCGCTGCAGCGCATCCCCGACCTGACCAAGCGCAAACCCCTGGCTGCCGCGCTGTTCGATCGTCTGCACCTGTTGGTCCAGGCGTTTCGCAACATCGTCTTCGCACAAATCAAGATCGCTGCCCTCAACACCGTGTTTACCGCCGTGTTCCTCGCCGTGGTGCTGCCGCTGTGCGGGATTCACCTGCCGCTGACCAAGACCCTGATCGTGCTGACCTTCCTGCTCGGCCTGCTGCCGGTGATCGGCAACCTGATGTCCAACACCCTGATCACCATCGTCGCGCTGTCGCTGTCGATCTGGGTCGCGGTGGCGGCGCTGGGGTATTTGATCGTGATCCACAAGGTCGAGTACTTCCTCAACGCGCGCATCGTCGGCGGGCAGATCAGTGCCAAGTCGTGGGAATTGTTGTTGGCGATGCTGGTATTCGAAGCCGCGTTCGGCCTGCCGGGCGTGGTGGCGGGGCCGATTTACTATGCGTACCTGAAGAGTGAGCTGAAGCTCGGCGGGATGGTCTGAGGAGGGAGGACACTGCTCTGCTGTAGGAGCGAGCTTGCTCGCGAAAAACCCAAGAGCACCGCGCGCCGTCAGACAGCCCGCGTTATCGTTGGCGTCCTTCGCGAGCGAGCTCGCTCCTACAGGGGGGCAGTGCGACGGTATCAGCTGCCGTAGCGCTTGCTGGCCTCGATCGCCAACCCGCTGCCGATACTGCCGAAGATATTCCCTTCCACATGCCGCGCATTCGGCAGCATCGCCGAGATGCTGTGGCGCAGCGCCGGAATGCCGCTGGAACCGCCGGTAAAGAACACCGTGTCCACCTGCGCCACATCCACCGACGCGTCGCTGAGCAATTGGGTGACGCTGTTGCGCACGCGCTCCAGCAGCCCGTCGATGGCCGACTCGAACAACGTGCGGCTCAGGTCTACGCTCAAGCCCGGCTCAACCCGGTCGAGCAGCACATGACGGCTGTCTTCGTGGGTCAGCTGGATCTTGGTTTCTTCGACTTCCATCGCCAACCAGTGCCCGGCCCGCTGTTCGATCAGCTTGAACAGGCGGTCGATGCCGCCGGTGTCTTCGATGTCATAGCGCATGCTGCCCAGGGCCAACTGGGATTTTTGCGAGTACACCGAGTTGATGGTGTGCCAGGTGGCCAGGTTCATGTGATGGCTGGTGGGCATGTACGCGCCGCTTTTCATGCGGCTGCCGTAGCCGAACAGCGGCATCATGCCGGCCAGCGAAAGTTGTTTGTCGAAGTCGGTACCGCCGATGTGTACGCCGCCGGTGGCGAGGATGTCGTCGTGGCGGTTGTCGTTGTGGCGACGGTCCGGCGACAGGCGCACCAGCGAGAAGTCCGAGGTACCGCCGCCGATGTCGACAATCAGCACCAGCTCTTCTTTTTCGATGGTGGACTCGTAGTCGAAGGCCGCGGCAATCGGTTCGTACTGGAACGAGATGTCCTTGAAGCCGATCTTGCGCGCCACGTCGACCAAGGTGTTCTCGGCTTCCTGGTCGGCCATCGGGTCGTCATCGACGAAAAATACCGGGCGACCCAGCACCACTTCTTCGAACTCGCGGCCGGCGGTGGCTTCGGCGCGGCTCTTGAGTTGGCCGATAAACAGCGCGAGCAAGTCGGTGAACGGCATCGCAGTGCCCAGCACGCTGGTGTCGTGCTTGATCAGCTTGGAACCCAGCAGGCTCTTGAGCGAGCGCATCAGCCGGCCTTCGTAGTTCTCCAGGTATTCGTGCAGCGCCAGGCGACCGTAGACCGGGCGGCGCTCCTCGAAGTTGAAGAACACCACCGACGGCAAGGTGATTTTGTCGTCCTCCAGCGCGATAAGCGTTTCCATGCCGGGGCGAATCCAGCCGACGGTGGAGTTGGACGTGCCGAAGTCGATGCCGCAGGCACGGGCTGGGGATGGGTTTTTCATGTCTATCGGGTTCCGGTTGAAAAACGGCCGCGCAGTGTATGCCACCCGCGTGCAGATGCGTAGGCCAACGATCTGTTAAATAGCCGGCGGCGCGCCTTGAAAGAGCGGGGTTTGCCCCCAACTTGTCCAGCATACGGTCGGCGGCTGCAAGGTTATTCGTGCGGTGCCGATAAACTACTCAGACGCATCCATCGGCTTGGGATTGAGTTCAGTCAATCCAAACGCTGCAAACCGGCGCATGCTGTGCCCTTGGCTGTGCGATATCGATGACGGAGGGTGACCCCCCAGATGGACTTTAAAGATTATTACAAGATCCTTGGCGTGGAGCCGACAGCGGACGACAAGGCAATCAAGGCCGCCTATCGCAAGCTGGCGCGCAAATATCACCCGGACGTGAGCAAGGAAAAAGACGCCGAGGCCAAGTTCAAGGACGCGTCCGAAGCCTATGAAGCGCTGAAAAGTGCCGACAAGCGTGCCGAGTACGACGAGTTGCGCAAATACGGCCAGCATGGCCAGCCGTTCCAGGGCCCACCGGGCTGGCAGAGCCGTGGCGGCTATGGCGGCGGCCAGGACACGGGCGACTTCTCGGACTTCTTCAGTTCGATCTTCGGCGGGCGCGGCGATGCGTTCGGTGGCGGTCAGCGCCGCAGTACCGGACGCAAGGGCCAGGACGTGGAGATGCAACTGTCGGTGTTTCTTGAGGAGACGCTGTCGACCGAGTCCAAGCAGATCAGCTTCCAGGTGCCGCAATACGACGCCTCGGGCCGGCATGTCAGCAACACCACCAAGAGCCTGAACGTGAAGATCCCTGCCGGGGTGACCGACGGCGAGCGCATCCGCCTCAAGGGCCAGGGCGCGCCGGGCGTTGGCGGCGGGGCCAATGGTGATCTGTACCTGATCGTCAAGTTCGCGCCGCACCCCAAGTTCGAGGTCGAAGGCGAAAACCTGGTGATCACCGTACCGGTGGCACCGTGGGAGCTGGCGTTGGGCACCGAAGTCGCGGTGCCGACCCTGACCGGCAAGATCAACCTCAAGGTCCCGGCCGGCAGCCAGAACGGCCAGCGCATGCGCGCCAAGGGCCATGGCCTGCTGAACAAGAGTGGCCAGCGCGGTTACCTGTTCATCCAGCTCAAAGTGGTGATGCCCAAAGAAGCCAGCGAGGAGGTGCTCGGGTTGTGGAAGGCGCTGGCCGACAGCGCCGCCTTCGATCCGCGCAAAGGCTGGAACGCCTGACCCGCCAGGGCGGCGGTCTTGCAGAGTTAGGCCCAGGCCCGTGGGGGCCATGAATAAGCTGCTCATTTTCACAATGAGGCGCTATTCATGGCCCACGCTCAAGCCCCGTTCCCTCCGGGCGATGGGGCGCAGCGCCAGCGTGGCGTAGGGCGCTTCAGAACAGAAAGTAGCGCTGCGCCATCGGCAGCACATCCGCCGGCTCACACCACAGCAACACGCCGTCGGCCTTGACCTGATACGTCTGCGGGTCCACCTCGATGTGCGGCAGGTAGTCGTTGTGGATCAGGTCGGTTTTCTGCACGTCGCGGCAGCCCTTGACCACTGCGATCTGCTTCTTCAGGCCCAAGGCTTGCGGCAAGCCGGCGTCCGCGGCGGCCTGGCTGATAAAGGTCAGGCTGGTGGCGTGCAGGGCGCTGCCGAAGCTGGCGAACATCGGCCGGTAGTGGACCGGCTGCGGCGTGGGAATCGAGGCGTTGGCATCACCCATCAGGCTTGAGGCAATCGCGCCGCCCTTGAGGATCAGCGTCGGCTTGATGCCGAAGAACGCCGGCCGCCACAGCACCAGATCAGCCCATTTGCCGACTTCGATGGAACCGACGATATGGCTGATGCCATGGGTGATCGCCGGGTTGATGGTGTACTTGGCGATGTAGCGCTTGGCCCGGAAGTTGTCGTTGCCGGGGCCGTCGCCGGGCAGGGCGCCGCGCTGTTTTTTCATCTTGTCGGCGGTTTGCCAGGTGCGCGTGATCACTTCGCCGACGCGGCCCATGGCCTGGCTGTCGGAGCTGATCATCGAGAATGCGCCGAGGTCGTGCAGGATGTCTTCGGCGGCGATGGTCTCGCGGCGGATGCGGCTTTCGGCGAAGGCCACGTCTTCGGCGATGCTCGGGTCGAGGTGATGGCAGACCATCAACATGTCCAGGTGCTCGTCGATGGTGTTGCGCGTGAACGGCCGCGTCGGGTTGGTCGAGCTGGGCAGCACGTTGGGGAAGCCGCAGGCCTTGATGATGTCCGGTGCATGGCCGCCGCCGGCGCCTTCGGTGTGGTAGGTGTGGATGGTGCGGCCCTTGAGCGCGGCCAGCGTGGTTTCGACGAAGCCGGACTCGTTGAGGGTGTCGCTGTGGATCGCCACCTGCACATCGTATTGGTCGGCGACGTTCAGGCAGTTGTCGATGCTCGCGGGCGTGGTGCCCCAGTCTTCATGCAGCTTCAAGCCGATGGCGCCGGCCTTGACCTGTTCGATCAGCGGCTCCGGCAGGCTGGCGTTGCCCTTGCCGGTGAAACCGATGTTCATCGGGAACGAGTCGCTGGCCTGCAGCATGCGCGCCAGGTGCCACGGGCCGGAGGTGCAGGTGGTCGCGTTTGTGCCGGTGGCCGGGCCGGTGCCGCCGCCGATCAGGGTGGTGACGCCGCTGGTCAGTGCCTCTTCGATCTGCTGTGGGCAGATGAAATGCACGTGGCTGTCGATGCCGCCGGCGGTGAGGATCATGCCTTCACCGGCGATCACTTCGGTGCTGGCGCCGATGGCCATGGTCACGCCGGGCTGGATATCCGGGTTGCCGGCCTTGCCGATGGCGTGGATGCGACCGTTCTTGAGGCCGACGTCGGCCTTGACGATGCCCCAGTGGTCGATGATCAGCGCGTTGGTGATCAACGTGTCGACCACTTCATGGGCGAGCAATTGGCTCTGGCCCTGGCCATCGCGGATGACCTTGCCGCCGCCGAATTTGACCTCTTCGCCATAGACGGTGAAGTCCTGCTCCACTTCGACGAACAACTCGGTGTCGGCCAGGCGGACCTTGTCGCCGACGGTGGGGCCGTACATGTCGGCGTAGGCTTGGCGGCTGATTTTCATGTGTGGTTGCCCTGAAAAATTTATGTTGAATGTGAGTCAGCTATCGGGGGCAAGCCCCCTCCCACATGGGAATGCATTCCAACTGTGGGAGGGGGCTTGCCCCCGATGAGGCCCTAAAGGTCGCCCATGATCCGCCCGGCAAACCCGAACACCCGCCGCCCACCGCCGAAGTCGACCAACTCGACCTCACGGCTCTGCCCCGGCTCGAACCGCACCGCGGTGCCCGCCGGGATATTCAGGCGCATGCCGCGGCTCAATGCGCGGTCGAAGGTCAGCGCGTCATTGGTCTCGAAAAAGTGATAGTGCGAGCCCACCTGGATCGGCCGGTCGCCGCTGTTGGCCACGCTCAGGCTGACGGTGCGGCGGCCGACGTTGAGTTCGATGTCGCCAGGCTGGATCTGAAATTCACCAGGAATCATGCAGGTTGCCCCAGGGTCTTGTAGTAGATGGCGGTCGGGCTGTAGCGCCCGTCCGGGCTTTGGCAGTAATCGGGCAGTTCACCGACCTTGGTGTAGCGCAGCGCCTGGTAGAAGGCTTCGGCCTCGGAGCCGGCTTCGGTGTCCAGGTACAGCAGGCCGCGCTTGTGTTGGCGCGCGGCGAGTTCCAGGGCGTGCATCAACTGGTGGCCCAGGCCATGGCGGCGGGCGCTGCTGTGGACCAGCAGTTTTTGCACTTCGGCGCGGTTCAGACCGTTGGCTTTCTGGCACAGCGCCAGTTGCACGCTGGCGATCACCCGCTCGTCGCGCACCACCACCCACAGCAACAGGCTGGCGTCTTTGATGCTCGCTTGCACGCCGTGCAAATACGCACGCGCCTGGGCCTCATCGAAGTCGGCCATGAAGCCGATCGACGCGCCGTGCCTGACCGCATCCAGCAACAGCTCGATCAAGCCCTGGCGATAGTGGGCAAAACTTTCAGCATTGACTCGACGCAGTTGCGCGGCGTTCATCGATCTCACTCCTGGGGCGGTTCGGCGCCCGGATTCAAGGTCAGTTGCATAAAGGTCAGGTCGAGCCAGCGGCCGAATTTGATGCCCACTTGCGGCATCTGCCCGGTGGTGCTGAAACCCAGGCGCTCATGCAGGCGGAGCGAGGCCTGGTTGCCGCTTTCAATGGCGGCGACCATCACGTGTTTACCGCCGGCGCGCGCGCGTTCGATCAGGGTTTGCATCAGGCGTGGGCCGAGGCCTTTGCCGCGCTGATCGTTGCGCACGTACACCGAGTGCTCGACGCTGTAGCGAAAACCCTCGAAGGGGCGCCAGTCGCCGAACGAGGCGTAGCCCGTCACTTCGTGGTTTTCCACCGCGACCAGGATCGGGTAGCGCTGCGCCTGGCGCGCAGTGAACCAGGCCAGGCGGTTAGCCAGATCCACCGGCTGTTCGTTCCAGATCGCCGTGGTGTTCAGCACCGCGTCGTTGTAGATGTCGCGGATCGCTGGCAGGTCTTGCTCGGTTGCATCACGAATCATGGCTGGGCCTCACGCGATGGGTTGGTGGACGGTCACCAGTTTGGTGCCATCGGGGAAGGTGGCTTCCACCTGGATATCCGGGATCATCTCCGGGATGCCTTCCATCACCTGCTCGCGGCTGAGCAGGGTGGTGCCAAAGTGCATCAGGTCGGCCACGGTACGGCCGTCGCGGGCGCCTTCCATCAGCGCGGCGGAGATGTAGGCGATGGTTTCCGGGTAGTTGAGCTTCACACCACGCGCCAGGCGCCGTTCGGCAACTAAGCCTGCGGTGAAGATCAGCAGTTTGTCTTTTTCCCGTGGGGTCAGGTCCATGGTTCAGTCCGTCGTGAAATACATTCGTAAAATCACTGAAGATCAAGTGTGGGAGGGGGCTTGCCCCCGATGGCGGTGGGTCAGTGACAGATGCATTGCCTGACACTCCCCTATCGGGGGCAAGCCCCCTCCCACATGTTGATCTTCATGTGCTCCAGATTCGCGGTGCCACGGCCTCTCGGCCAAGTACTGCCGGGCGTAACAATTTCCATAAATCAATCAACCAGCCCCGCGCCAGCAGCGCCTCGCTGGCCAGGCAGCGGGCGACCAGCAAGCCGGGCAGTTGGGTCAGGTCGCCGCGCACCGCGTGGGGCAGGGCGCGGCAGTGTTCGAGTAATTCAGGCTCGATATCACCGGTCAGCAACAGGGTGGCGAATACCGGTTGTCCGTCCAGACCGATCGGTGAGTCGAGCAAGCCATCGTCGCCCACAATGCGCTGGCGTTCGTGCCAGAGCAACTGGCCGTCGCGGCGGATATCCAGGTGCGATTGAAAGTGCCCGAGGTCGAAGCGCTCGCCGCTGGCCGGGCGGCCGAGGGCGACCACGTCCCAGTACAACAGCCGCGCATCGCCGTGCAGCGCGATGCGTGTGCTGAGTTCGGCCTGGGCGGCGCTGAACACGATGGTTTCCTGAGGCAGCCATTCCAGGGTGGCGCCGGCCTCGACGCTCAGCTCCAGTTGCTGAAACGCCGGGCCGCTGGCGCGGTACCACTTGGCCGCGCCAGGGCTGGTCAATTGCGCCCAGGCGCCCGCGGCGACGTGGGCGCGGATGTCCAGGCGGTCGCCGCCGGCAATGCCACCGGGCGGATGCACGATGATGTGCTGGCACACCTCGGGGCCTTCGGCGTACAGGTGTTTCTGCACGCGCAGCGGGCCGAGGTGGCGGCGCATCACCGGGCGCGTGGTGGCGCCGAAACGCGCGTAGCCGAGCTCCAGCTCGGCGTGCCAGCTGGGGGTGAACAGGGCAGTGGAAACGGGCAGGTTCATGGCGTGTGCTTATCGTTAGGACGCTACAGATTAGATGGTTACGAGACCGCGCACACCGTCGCGTTCCATATTTTCGCCACGGCCTTGCTGGACGATTTCCCCGCGTGACATCACCAGGTATTTGTCGGCCAGTTCGGCGGCAAAGTCGTAGAACTGCTCCACCAACAGGATCGCCATGTCGCCACGGGCCGCAAGCTTTTTGATCACCGCCGCGATCTCCTTGATCACCGACGGCTGGATGCCTTCGGTCGGCTCATCGAGAATCAACAGGCGCGGCCGGCTGGCCAGGGCACGGCCGATCGCCAGTTGCTGTTGCTGGCCGCCGGACAAATCGCCCCCGCGGCGGTGCTTCATTTGCAGCAGCACCGGGAACAGTTCGTAGATAAACCCCGGCACTTCCCTGGCCTCGGCGCCGGGAAAGCGCGACAGGCCCATCAGCAGGTTTTCTTCCACGGTCAGCCGCCCGAAAATCTCGCGGCCCTGGGGCACGTAGGCGATCCCGGCGTGAACGCGCTGGTGCGGCTTGAAACCGGTGATGGCCTTGCCTTCCCAGTTCACCGCGCCCTCTTTGGCGGGCAACAGGCCCATCAGGCACTTGAGCAGGGTGGTCTTGCCCACGCCGTTACGGCCGAGCAGGCAGGTGACTTCGCCGACCTGCACCTCGAATGAAAGCCCGCGCAGGATGTGGCTACCGCCGTAATACTGGTGCAACTTGTCGACTTGCAGCATTCTCAAAACCTCCTCAATTCCCTGTAGGAGCGAGCTTGCTCGCGAAAAACCTGAGGGCGCCGCGTGCATTCAGGCTGCCCGCGTTATCGTTAACGATTTTCGCGAGCAAGCTCGCTCCTACAAAAAAGCGAACTCAGCGCCCGAGGTATACCTCGATCACGCGCTCGTTTTCCTGCACCTGTTCCAGCGACCCTTCAGCCAGCACGCTGCCCTGGTGCAACACGGTCACATGGTCGGCAATCGAACCGACAAACCCCATGTCGTGCTCCACCACCATCAGCGAGTGCTTGCCCGCCAGGCGCTTGAACAGTTCGGCGGTGAATTCGGTTTCGGCGTCGGTCATGCCCGCCACCGGTTCGTCGAGCAGCAACAGTTGCGGGTCTTGCATCAGCAGCATGCCGATTTCCAGGAACTGTTTCTGGCCGTGGGACAGCAGGCCAGCCGGGCGATGCACCGAGGCGGTGAGGCGGATGGTGTCGAGCACTTCATCGATGCGGTCCTTCTGTTCCCCGCTCAGGTGTGCGCGCAGGCTGGCCCACACCGACTTGTCGGTCTTCTGCGCCAGCTCCAGGTTTTCGAACACGCTCAAGGCTTCGAACACCGTGGGTTTCTGGAACTTGCGGCCGATGCCGGCCTGGGCGATCTGCACTTCGCTCATCGCAGTCAGGTCGAGGGTTTCGCCGAACCAGGCGTTGCCGTGGCTGGGCCGGGTCTTGCCGGTGATCACGTCCATCAGCGTGGTTTTGCCGGCGCCGTTGGGGCCGATGATGCAGCGCAGTTCGCCGACGCCGATGTAGAGGTTCAAGGCGTTGAGTGCCTTGAAACCGTCGAAGCTGACGCTGATGTCTTCCAGGGTCAGGATCGTGCCGTGGCGCGTATCGAGGCCCGTGCCGGCGGCCTGGCCGATGCCGATCGCGTCGCGGCCGTTGCCGGTGTCGAGAATAGGTTCGAGCATAAATTCCGCCGTCGCAGTCACTCTCATTGTTCACCCCGTTTCTTCAACAGGCCGATCACACCCTTGGGCAAATACAGGGTGACGATGATGAACAACGCCCCCAGGAAGAACAGCCAGTACTCCGGGAACGCCACGGTGAACCAGCTCTTCATGCCGTTGACCACCCCGGCGCCGAGCAGCGGCCCGATCAAGGTGCCGCGCCCACCCAGGGCCACCCACACGGCGGCTTCGATGGAATTGGTTGGCGACATTTCGCTGGGGTTGATGATGCCCACCTGCGGCACGTACAACGCCCCCGCCAGGCCGCACAGCACCGCGCTCAATACCCACACGAACAGCTTGAAACCACGCGGGTCGTAGCCGCAGAACATCAGGCGGTTCTCGGCATCGCGCAAGGCGGTCAACACCCGGCCGAACTTGCTGCGGGCCAGGCGCCAGCCGATGTACAGGCTGCTCACCAGCAACAGCACGGTGGCGGCAAACAACACCGCGCGCGTGCCCGGTTCGGTGATGCCGAAGCCGAGGATGCTGCGGAAGTTGGTGAAGCCGTTATTGCCGCCGAAGCCGGTCTCGTTGCGAAAGAACAACAGCATCCCGGCGAAGGTCAGCGCCTGGGTCATGATCGAGAAATACACGCCCTTGATCCGCGAGCGGAAGGCGAAGAAGCCGAACACCAGCGCCAGCAACCCCGGCGCCAGTACCACCAGGCACAGCGCCCAGAGGAAGTGCTCGGTGCCGACCCAGTACCAGGGCAATTCGGTCCACGACAAAAAGGTCATGAACGCCGGCAACTCGTCGCCGGAGGCCTGGCGCATCAGGTACATGCCCATGGCATAACCGCCGAGGGCGAAGAACAGGCCGTGGCCGAGGGACAGCATCCCGGCGTAACCCCACACCAGGTCGAGCGCGAGGGCGACGATGGCGTAGCAGAGGATCTTGCCCACCAGCGTCAGGGTGTAGGCCGAGACATGCAGCGCGTTGTCCGCTGGCAGCAGCGACAGCAACGGCAGCGCCAGCAGCACGCCGAGGATCAGCGCGCCGACGGCAATCGTCAGCTTGGGGCCGGCCTTTTGCGTGGCCGTGAGCATCAATGGCTGGTTCATCAGTCGATCACCCGTCCTTTCAGTGCGAAGAGGCCTTGCGGGCGTTTCTGGATAAACAGAATGATCAGCGCAAGGATCAGGATCTTGCCGAGCACGGCGCCGATCTGTGGTTCGAGGATCTTGTTGGCGATCCCCAGGCCGAACGCGGCCATCACGCTACCGGCCAATTGGCCGACACCTCCGAGCACGACGACCAGGAAGGAATCGATGATGTAGCTCTGGCCCAGGTCGGGGCCGACGTTGCCGATCTGGCTCAGCGCCACACCGCCGAGCCCGGCGATGCCGGAGCCCAGGCCAAAGGCGAGCATGTCCACGCGCCCGGTGGGCACGCCGCAGCAGGCGGCCATGTTGCGGTTCTGGGTGACGGCGCGCACGTTGAGGCCCAGGCGCGTCTTGTTGAGCAGCAGCCACGTCAGCACCACCACGCACAGGGCGAAGGCGATGATCACGATGCGGTTGTACGGCAACACCAGGTTGGGCAGCACTTGAATGCCGCCGGACAGCCACGCGGGGTTGGCCACTTCGACGTTCTGCGCGCCGAACACCAGGCGCACCAGTTGGATCAGCATCAGGCTGATGCCCCAGGTGGCGAGCAGGGTTTCCAGGGGGCGGCCGTACAGGTGACGAATCACCGTGCGCTCCAGGGCCATGCCGATGGCGGCGGTGACGAAAAACGCCACCGGCAGTGCGATCAGCGGGTAGAACTCGATGGCGTGCGGCACGTAGCGCTGCATCAGCAACTGCACCACATAGGTGGAATAAGCGCCGAGCATCAGCATCTCGCCGTGGGCCATGTTGATCACGCCCAGCAGGCCGAACGTGATCGCCAGGCCCAGGGCCGCGAGCAGCAGGATCGAACCGAGGGACATGCCGCTGAAGGCCTGGCCGAGCAGCTCGCCCAGCATCAGTTTGCGCTTGACCTGGGCCAGGCTGGTCTCGGCGGCGGTATGCACGGCGGCGTCGGTTTCCACGCCGGGGGCGAGCAGGGTTTCCAGGCGTGTGCGCGCCAGCGGGTCGCCGGTGCTGCCGAGCAGACGCACGGCGGCCAGGCGCACCAGCGGGTCGCTGTCCACCAGTTGCAGGTTGGCCAGGGCCAGGCTGAGGGCGCTGTGTACCTCCTCGACGGTTTCGGCGGCGACACGCTGGTCGAGGAACTTGAGCTGCGCCGGTTGTGCGGTTTTTTGCAGGGTCTGCGCGGCGGCCAGGCGTACCTTGGGGTCGGCGGCGAGCAGTTGCAGGCTGGCCTGTACGTTGTCGATCAGACCGCGCAGGCGGTTGTTCAGGCGCACGGTCTTGGTTTCACCGTTGACCGTCAGTTGGCCTTGTTGCAGCGCGTCCACCAGCTCGATGCGCGCCGGGTCGGGCTGGGCGGCCCAGTCCTGCAGCAGTTTGGCTTGTTGCGTCGGGTTGGCGGCGAGGAAGTCTTCGGCGTCGCCGGCGTGTGCGGCAACAGGCAGCAACAGCAAGGCCGTGAGGATCAAGCGGTAGAGGGCAGTGGGCATAACAAAATGTCCTGAGCATGCACGGGTCGGCTTTATGTGGGAGGGAGCTTGCTCCCGATAGCGGTGGGTCAGGCAATGCATGTGCTGACTGATCCACCGCTATCGGGGGCAAGCCCCCTCCCACATGTCGATCTGCGCTGGGGCTTAGTTACTTTTCACGGCGTAATCAGGTTTTTTGTCGTTGCCGGGAATGTACGGGCTCCATGGCTGTGCGCGGATTGGTTCCTGGGTCTGCCAGACCACCGAGAACTGCCCGTCGGCCTGGATCTCACCGATCATCACCGGCTTGTGCAGGTGGTGGTTGGTCTTGTCCATGGTCAGGGTGAAACCCGACGGCGCGGCGAAGGTCTGGCCGGCGAGGGCTTCACGCACTTTGTCGACGTCGGTGGACTTGGCCTTCTCCGCCGCCTGCGCCCACATATGAATGCCCACGTAGGTGGCTTCCATCGGGTCGTTGGTCACGGCTTTGTCCGCGCCCGGTAGGTTGTGTTTCTTGGCGTAGGCTTTCCAGTCGGCGACGAATTTGGTGTTCACCGGGTTCTCTACCGACTGGAAGTAGTTCCAGGCGGCGAGGTTGCCCACCAGCGGCTTGGTGTCGATGCCGCGCAGTTCTTCTTCGCCCACCGAGAACGCCACCACCGGTACGTCGGTGGCTTTGAGGCCCTGGTTGGCCAGCTCTTTGTAGAACGGCACGTTGGAGTCGCCGTTCACGGTGGAGATCACCGCGGTCTTGCCGCCCGCCGAGAATTTCTTGATGTTGGCGACGATGGTCTGGTAATCGGCGTGGCCGAACGGGGTGTAGACCTCTTCGATGTCTTTATCCGCGACGCCTTTGGAATGCAGGAACGAACGCAGGATCTTGTTGGTGGTGCGCGGGTACACGTAGTCGGTGCCCAGCAGGAAGAAGCGCTTGGCGCTGCCGCCTTCTTCGCTCATCAGGTATTCCACCGCCGGGATCGCCTGCTGGTTCGGCGCTGCACCGGTATAGAACACGTTCGGCGACATCTCTTCGCCTTCGTATTGCACCGGGTAGAACAGCAGGCCGTTGAGTTCTTCGAACACCGGCAATACCGATTTGCGCGACACCGAGGTCCAGCAGCCGAATACCACGGCGACCTTGTCCTGGGTCAGCAACTGCCGGCTTTTTTCCGCGAACAGCGGCCAGTTCGACGCCGGGTCTACCACCACCGGTTCCAGCATCTTGCCGTTCACACCGCCCTTGGCGTTGATCTCGTCGATGGTCATCAGCGCCATGTCTTTGAGCGAGGTTTCGGAGATGGCCATGGTGCCGGACAACGAATGCAGGATGCCGACCTTGATGGTCTCGGCGGCCTGCACGGTCCAGGTCATGCCCATGGCGACAATCGATGCCGATAGGGTGAAAGCCTTGAGCAAACTACGACGCTTCATGGTGCGATCTCCGGGGATTTGATTTTTTTAGTGGCAGAGTTGGAAGCTGAAGAGTGCATAGCAAGGCCTGTGCCTAAGGCCCGAAACCTCCACTTAAATCGTCACGCTGGGTGTCGCGGGCAAGCCTGGTGCACCGCTTTGGCTCGCGGTCGCAGGGTCGTGCAGGCGGGAGCCCCGAAAGAGGGCATGGAGATGCGGTGCCACGCTGCTGTCCGGGTCTTCCGGGATTCGCGCTTTGCATTCAATACACGGGAGAGCCACTGCATCGATGCGCGCTTTGACATGCTCGCGAAACGCGATGCAGTAATGGCCTCACTGGCGTGTGCGATTGGGTGTTTGTGACAGTACTTTTCGTACAGGGCCTAAATAAGTCATACCTATCTACCGTCTCTGAACGAGCGGTGTACTCCATCTTTGAAGGGGTGCGTCACGGCGATTATTTGCCAGGACGCACGCTTTCTTCGATGAGGTGAAACATGAATGACTTTACGGAACTGCCGCAACAAACCCCTGGACATATACCGGTCCTTCCGGCGCTCAGCCCGTTGTTTATGTCGGCCGACGATGCCGCCCGTTGGGCTTATGAGCGGATCGACTACTCGGTGGCCGACAAGGAATACGGGGGTGCCATTCTTAAACAAGGCAACCGCTACTTCGCCACGACGCCAATCGCTGACCAGCAGTTGACCTTCGATCATCGGATCTTGCTGGCCACGGATGCCGACGACAACTTCATCGCGCCCAACGGCTACAGTTGCGAGGCGCTTTACCATTCTCACCCGCCGAACCTGGAGCAGGTGAAAGCGAGAAACCCCGGGATTAGCGATGATCATGCTTCGATGATGATCAGTTTTTTTTCGCCTGCGGACCTGAGTTTTATCATTGAGCACCGCAGCTCGGTGCGCGCTCATTATTTGTGCGGCCCCGAGGGCTCGCTGCTTAAGTACACAACCTCGGGTTCGGCGGCGGAGGTCCTGCTGAGAAAGCGCCTTCTCGGCGAGGAGCCGTTCCCGGCTTCTGCGGATCGGGAGTCATTGATCTGGATGACCGCCGATGCCGGCGACCTGCGGGTAGTGGTGCCCAACCGCCAATGGGGAGGCGTGCGTGGGCAGATGAAGCGGGGTTGGAGAGTCAATGCCGCCGTGACGCAAGTGACCCAGGAGCAGCCATTTTTCACCCAGGTATTCGCACAGCCTGAATTGGCCGTGATGGCGGCCCTAGCCCTGTCGGCGTCGGCGGCTGGCGAGTATGCCTTCGGGTTTGTACTGAAACACACCCAAAGCGAAAGTTACATCGCGACCTACCCCGAGCTCGCGCCCAGGGCATTGTTCTCTGCCGCCGGGCTCTTCCCCGAGCAAGCCTCCGGCAAACTGAAGCTGCCCTCCAACTTTCGGCTCGAAGCCCTCTACTACCGCTCTAAAGCCACGCCAACGGACATCCCCGAAAACGAGTCCTGGTTGTATGCCACATTCCCGACCCCTGCGGAGCTGGTGGCGGCCATCGTGCAGTCAGAAGCGACCCGGGACATACAGAACAAAAGCCGAGGTTTGCGCCTTTACATCGAAACCTCGGATGACGCACTGCTTGAACTCAAGGTGCCAGCGCCCAGTGATGCCGGTGCGCTGGTCAACACCGGCGACGATGGCGTGCTCGGTGACAATGGCGCCCAGGCCGCGCTGAAGGCCGGCAGCCTCAGCGCGCGTGACTATGTGCGCCGGGTGATTGCCGCGACGTCGGTGTCAGTGGTCCAGGCCGGCTTGCTCTGGCGTGTCGTCGGCCCGCTGGACAACCGTTCTGCGGTGTTGAACGGTTTCTATCCGGCGGTATTGAGCCCGCCCTTTATTTCTGCCCACGACGCAGCGGTGTATGCCCACGAGCAGATCGGCCCAAGACGTGAGCGAACCTACGGCGGCTATGTACTCAAGGACAAAGAAGGCCGCTTCTTTATCACCCAGCCCCTGGCCAGCGACGCCAACCCGTTTGCCCTCAGGCTGTTTTTTCCGACGGAGCTACCCGGTCCGTTGATCCCTCCCGAGGCTTACGCGATTCACGGCCGCTACGGCTCCCACCCGGCGCTGTCGATGGTCGACCCCGGCTGGGTCAAGCAGCGCAACTGGACGCGCGAAGACGCCCTCATCAACCTGCAGATTTTTGGCACCGCCCAAATCTACGATGTGATCCAGTCGGGGCGCCCGGCGTATATGTCGGCCGCCGAGGACTGCCTGCTGGCGTACACCCCGAGCGGCTCCACGCATGAGGCATTGGTGTCTGCCGGCGCTGCGCCGCAACCGGCCGGCAGCGTGCTGCAAAAACGTTTGGACAGCGGTCTGTTCAAACCCGCGCTGTGGGTCACCCGGTTGGCTGAGGCGGGTGACTTGCGGGTGATCCAAGGCAATGTGTTATGGGGCCCGCGTTCGCCGATCTATAAAGACTGGACGCCCTCTTTCGAGTACGCGCCCAGAACCGGCGCTCCCGACTATGTGACCTATGGCGCGCTGTTCGGCACGGCAGACGAAGCCGCCCGCGATCTGCATGCGCGGGTCCATGGGCGCAACCTGCCGGAGCAGGCGTACTTTGCGTTTATCCTCAAGCACCGGGACAAGGCGTTGTACCTGGCCACCGAGGTGGTGGGCGTCAATGAACGGGTCAAGCTGTTCAATCTCAACAGCGTGTTTGCACCGACAGAAGACAATGACTATCGGTTTCCCGCTGGGTTTTCGCTCTGCGGGCTGTTTCGTTCGCAGCAATGGCAACCGACCGGGCTGTCGCCATCCAGTGCCTGGCTGACCCGCTATTTTGTGATGCCGATGGTGTTGTACGAGGCGCTGTACGAGAGCCAGCGCAGAGGGGTGAAGTACAACGGCGGTAGAAACCTGCCGGTGTACTTTTCAACGCAGGAGGGGGCCCTGTTGAGATTCGTCGCGCTGCCATTTCGCGTGGGCGGCGGCGGGCCGGTGGAAAGTGCCTTTGAACAGGCCGCCAGCGCATTGGCCTCCGGTGAAAAGACGACGCAGACCTTTGTCAGGGAGTGGGCCAACAGCGGCGAGCTCTACGTGGTGCGTACCAGCCAATGCTGGGACCAGCAAGGGCGGGTGTCGCGCACCTGGACGGGTTACGAACACCTGACCCGCCGTCGCGTGGGGCCCGCGTTTGCCAACCCGGACGATGCGGCACGGTATGCCGCGGGCATTGTCGGTGAGGGCCGGCGCCGCACCTATGGCGGCGTCCTGCTCAGGCTGCCCGATGGTGTGTTCGTCGCGACTGATCCGCTGGTGGTGCCGCCCCAGGGCTTTGCGCTGAACTGGATTTATCCCGACCCGGCGATCGCGCAAGGGCTGTACCCGCCGGGAAGTATCATCGTCGCGCGTTACCGCTCGGTGCTCAAGCAAGAGACACAGATACTGTTTTCGGCCACGCAAAAGGCGGTCTACCAGAGCATGTTGCCCACGAGCGTGCTGTCGAACCTGCTGTTCCGTGAAGTCCACATCAAGCGCGAATATGTGTTTGGCCCCGAGGGGGGCATCCTGCGTTATCAACTGACGGGGTCGGCGGAGGAGGAGGCGCTCAAGCTGACGTTGGCGCCGTTGAACCTGGTCAGGGGGGATGTGGCCGACAATGAAGTCGAACGGCAACTGCGCAGCGGAACGCTGCTCCCGGTCGACTTCGTCACGCAGGTGGCGAAGGCCGGCGATCTGCGGGTGGTCAACGGCAACCGCCTGTGGGGCCACCCGCGACGGTTGAGCGGGCCGTTCGTGCCGGACTTGGCCGAGGTCGCGGCGCTGGCGATCAAGCAGGTGTTTGCCGATGCGCCGTGCGGTCCGCTCTTTACCCAGGCTTACGACGCCGTGCGTCATGTGCAGCGAGTGTCGTCGCCGCAGGCACAGGTGCAGTTCGGTTATGTACTCAAGGATGCGCGGAAAAACCTGTACATGACGACCTTGCCGTTGGTGCGCGCCGATTACACGCGTTTCGAACAGGTCTTCGTCGATGGCCTGTTGCCCCAGGGGTATACGCTGGATGGCTTGTATCTGTGCGCCTCCACCGTGGCGATTGCGCCGACGAGCGATGACATGGCGCTGAGTTTCTTCTCGCCCCAGGTACTGGCCGGCGCGGTCAATTTTCTCAGCAACCTGGCCGGCAACGGTGCCCTGCCGCTCTACCTGCTGTGCGCCGACGGCGCGCTGCTGAGGTATTCCTTGCGAAAGCACGAGGGGCAAGCGCTGAGCAGCGAGGCCCGAACGCTCGGACCGCAGTTGCTCGAAGGCGCCTCCAGCGTCGCCGACTACGTGCGCGGGCTCGCGACCAAGGGCGACTTGTATGTGCGTGTCAGGAGCACGGTGTGGGGCAAGGAACAAAGCGTCACCGCGCAGTGGCAACCCAAGGCCGCGCCCTGGCCCGCCCAGGACAACCCACACTTCCTGTCCTTTTGCGGGCCGCTGTTCGGTCATGCCGACGACGCCGCGCGCTGGGCCGAAAAACAGCTGGGCGGCTTCAAGGGCCGCGAATACCTCGGCGCCGTGCTGGCGCCGCCAAAGGCGCGGGGGCTCGTGGCGCTTGAGCCGGTGGAGGATCACCGTGCGTGGTTGGTGGACACGATTTCACAGCTGTTCTGGTTCGGTCATCTCGGCTTTGATATCACCCCCGATCATCCGCTGTTCTTCTACACCATCAAAGCGCTCCAGGCGTTTTACAAAGTCATCCCTTTGGGCCTGAATCTATCGGCGCTGGATCAGCGGTTGCTGGACAATTTTGCCGACAAAAATGATCTGCGCCTGTACCTGGACATCATCCGCAGTAACCGTCCGGTCGCCGAGAGTGTCTACCTGGCGTGTCGCGGCGGTGCGCTCCTGAAGTATGTGCCGGGTTTCACGGCGGACGAGACGCGACTGCTGAGTGTCGACTCGTCGCCTTCGCCCAGCGTGCTGGTCAGCGGCTTGCGCGCGGCCGGCACGTTGAGTGTGTTGGAAACCGATACCTTCTGGACGCGACCGGGGGCGCTGGGGGCGGAATGGCAGGTCAAGGACGTACTCGCCGAGCCGGACCCGCAAGCCGTGCTGTACGGCCGGGACAAAGACGAACTCTGACAACGGCGCGGCGCTGACCAAGCCGGCCGCCGTGGATCGCCCGGTCCCCGGCGGCACTTGACCGGCACCCGGGCGTCAAACCCGCGAAGGCTGCGCAAACAGCCGCGACAGCAGCAGGCGATCGAGCGCCCACACGACGATCAACGACGCGCCCACCAACGGGAAGGCGATCGCCAGCCCGAGCATGATCACCATCGCGGTTTTCCACTTCGGCAGGTCATGACGCAACGGCGGCACTCCGAGGCCGCCCACCGGCCGCCGTTTCCACCAGATCACCACGCCGCTGACGGCACTGAGCAGGATCATCAGGCAGATCAGCAGCACGATCAGTTGATTCACCCAGCCGAACATCTTGCCCTCGTGCAACATCACGCCGGTCTCGGTCGCCCGCGCCACGCCGTTGTAGTGTTCCCAGCGCACATCGGCGAGGACCTTGCCGGTGTACTGGTCCACATGCAGGGTGGCGTCATTGCGCGGGTCGTTGGCGAACACCGAGACAGTGAATACGCCCTCGGCGGTGGTGGGCGGGGTGATGCTGTAGCCGGGCTCGACCTTGCGCGAGGTGGCCAGGTCGACCACCTGTTGCAGGCTGATGGTGGGCGCGGCGGGGGCGGCATGCATCGCGCCGTGGTTCATGTGTTCGGCATGGTCGCCGGACACCGGCATCGGTGTGTTTTCCATGGCCCAGGGCACGGTCTGTTGCGTCGCGGTGTTGAGCACGCGGGCCTGTTGATCGGAGGTCGGCACGTTGTTCCACATCGCCGCCGGGAAGCGGTTCCACAGGTCGGCGTATTGCTTGCCCCAGAAGCCGGTCCAGGCCATGCCGCTGAGCAGCATCACCAGCAACAACGCCGCGCCCCAGAAACCGGTGACGACATGCAGGTCGCGCCAGAACACACGGCCACGGGTGTTGAAGCGCGGCCACAGCACCCCGGACGATGACTTGCCGCGCGGCCACCACAAGTACATGCCTGAGATCACCAGCATCACGCCCCAACCGGCAGCGAGCTCGACCAGGCGGTCACCCACGGTGCCGATCATCAACTCGCCGTGCAGGGCGCGGGCGATGGCTTGCAGGTTGTTTTTCGCGTCCTGCGTGCCGAGCACGGTGCCGCGATACGGGTCGACGAACACCGTCATTTCGCGGCCGCCGTCATGCATGACGAACTGTGCGCTGCTGGTGGCGTCGGCCGGTGGCAAGTATTTGCTGAGCCGGCCCTGGGGGTAGGCGGCCTTGGCGCGCTGCAGTTGCTCGTCGGCGCTCAGTGCGCGTTCGGCGGCGGGGACGGTGAGCAGGTGGCCGTACATCAGCGGGTCGAGCTGGGGCTTGAACAGGTAGATGATGCCGGTCAGGGCCAGCAGCACCATGAAGGGGGCGACAAACAGCCCGGCGTAGAAGTGCCAACGCCAGGCCAGGTTGTAGAAGGAGATTTTTTGTGTGCTCATCAGGGGGGCTCCGCAAGGTTTTGTTTTTTTGGGGTCAGTTACACCGCCATCGGGGGCAAGCCCCCTCCCACATTTGAAGTGCATTCCAACTGTGGGAGGGGGGGTTGCCCCCGATGCTTTTAGAAGCTCATGTCGACCTTGGTCCAGAGCGTGCGCCCCGGCTCCTTGATGGCCTGCGGATCGTTGGCCGGGTAGCCGAACCCGGCGTTGCCGGCCAGGTTCAAGTGCTCGGCGTAGGCTTTGCCGAACAGGTTGTCGACGCCGGTACTGACCTTGAAGTTTTTATTGATGCGGTACGCCGCGTTCAGCGAGAACACGCCAAAGCCGCCGCTCTTGTCGTAGTCCTTGCCGACCACGTTGCCTTTGTTCTGATCGATGCGGTTTTGCGCGGCGACCACTCGCCACAGGGCGCCGGCGCTCCAGTCGTCCTCGCTGTAGGTCAGGCCCAGGCGCGCATCCAGCGGCGGCATTTGCGGCAGGGGCTTACCGTCGCTGCTGTTCTTGCCCCAGGCGTAGGCGAGGGTGGCGTCGGCCTTCCAGTTTTGGGTCAGCTTGTACGCCGCGCCCAGTTCGCCGCCCATGATCCGTGCGTCGACGTTGCGCGCCTGGGACGTGGTGCCCATCATTCCGGTCCGGTAGTCGAACAGGATGAAGTCGCGTACCTGCCCGACGTAACCCGAGGCCCAGGCTTCGAGGTCGGCGGTCTTGTATTGCGCGCCGAAGTCGAGCTGGGTGGTTTTTTCCGGTTTCACGCCATCGAACGCGTTGACCGAACCGGCCGCGCCGGTGTTGGGGGAAAACAGTTCCCAGTAGTCCGGGAAGCGTTCGGCGTGGCCCAGCCCGGCGTAGAGCGTGGTCGGGGTGTCTGCCAGGTCGTGCTCGTAACGCATGAAGCCCGAGGGCAGGGTGTCGGCGCGGGTGTCGTCGGCGGTCGGGTTGGCGCGTGCCGACATGCCTGAGCCGATGGTCTGGCGGAAGTCCCGGGCCGAGGCGCGGTCCAGGCGCGCGCCGGTGATCAGGCGGTCGCGGTCGGCGGCGTACCAGGTCAGCTCGCCGAATACGCCGTAGTTATGGAAGTTGGCGTCCTTGTTGCGCGGCAAATCCTTGTAGGTGTCGACGCCCATGCTGCTGCGCTGGCGGTGTTCGTTGGTCTGCGCATCCAGACCGCCGATCAGTTGCAGGTCGGCCCAGCGCCAGGTCGCCTTGATCCGCGCGCCGAGGGTGCGGCGGTCGACGTTGGAGGCCATGGGGCCTGCCATCATCCCGGTGCCCGACGGGACGCGCAGGCTGTAGTTGTCCATGACGTGGTCGGCGTAGTTGTAGTAGACCTGGGCCTCGACCTTGTCCAGCACCTCGCCGATATTGGATTTTTCGAAGCGCAGCCCCAGGCTTTCGCGCAGGAACTGCGAGCCGTCCATGCCGCGCCCGGCGTAGCGCGCCTCGCCATCGCCGCGGCCGGCGGTGAGTTCGAGCAGGGTGTCGGCGTCGGGGGTGAAACCGACCGCGACGTCACCGTTCCACTTGTCGTAGCGCGAGGCGACGGTGTCGTTGTTGCCGTCCTTGTAGTCGTCGGCGTGCGCCTGGTTGCCGATCACCCGCACGTAACCCAGGGGCCCGCCGGCAGCGGCGTCGATGACTTTGTCGAAGCGCCCGTTGGAGCCGGCCAGCACGCTGGCGTTGAGCCGCGTGCCCAGTTCGCCGAAATGCTCGGGCTCGCGCTCGAACAGGATGGTGCCGGCCGACGCGCCCGGGCCCCAGAGCACGGTTTGCGGGCCTTTGATCACTGTGAGTGTGTCGTAGGTTTCCGGGGAAATGTACGAAGTGGGCGCGTCCATCCGGCCCGGGCAGGCGCCGAGCATCATGCTGCCGTTGGTGAGGATGTTCAGGCGCGAGCCGAACATGCCGCGCAGCACCGGGTCGCCGTTGGTGCCGCCGTTGCGCACCAGGGCGAAGCCGGGGATGGTCTTGAGATAGTCGCCGCCGTCGCTGGCGGGCACTGGCTGGCGCGGGTCTTTCGGGTTGGTGACCACGGTCAGCGGCGAGCTGGGGGCGATCGCGGTGATCACGGTGGGGCTCAGTTCGTGCTCGGCGTGCTCATCGGTATCGGCATGGGCCTGTGGCATCAAGAGCGCGCCGCACAGAACGGCGAACACGGGAGTGCTTCCCAAACGGGTGTCAGCAGAAAACCTGGACATGAAAAATTCCATCTATCAATCGTAAACAACACGGCCAGCAGCCTGTGGCTGTCTGTCTAACGTCGGCCGGGGTGAAGTAACGGTGTCAAGTGCTTACGCGGCGATGGGTGGGGCACGGCTGCGCGCGCCGGGGAAAATGCTCTGCCGGGCATGGCCCAGGCGCGGTGAGGGGGTGAGGGCGTTGGCCGGCGATGGGGCGCCGAGGGTGAGGTAGGACACGCTGCCGGGCAGTGCCGGGCAACTGAAGAGCAGGCTGCAATAGCCGCACTTTTCCCAGAGGACGTGGTGTTCGTCGGGGGCTTGTTTTTGAGGTGGACGGTGTTGCGGTTCGCCGTGGCACTCGGGCATGTCCATGGACATGCTCATGGACATACCGGCGTGCTGATTCATCGGCATCGCTTGGGAAATCAGCGGACCGATAAAGATCATCAGCATGGCGAACAGGCTGATCCAACTGCCGCGCTTAAGGCTCACGGGCCTGCGGCGCGGCGCGGACAACCTGGCGCGAGGGGCGCCCATCGAGTGTTGGCCTACTCGCCGTGTTTATGCTCGTGGGGCGCCATCGGCGGGACTTTCTGTACGGACACTTGCACCTCGACGTCCCCGGCTTTTTCGAAGGTCAGGGTCAGAGGGAAGTGCTTGCCGTCGGCCAGTACGCTGCGGTCTTTGAGGCCCAGCAACATCACGTGATAGGCCATGGGCGCGAAGGTCAAGTCACCTTTGGCCGGCACGGCAACGCTGGGCACTTGTTGCATCTTCATCAATGCGCCTTGCATCACATGCTCATGCAGTTCGGCTTTGTCCGCCACCGGCGTCTTGGCGCTGAGCAGGCGATCCGGGGTTTCGCCGGTATTGTGAACCACAAAGTAGGCCGCGACGGTCGGCGCGTTGGGGGGCAATTCCTGGGACCAGGGATCGCTGACCAGCAGGTCGCCGGCCTTGAAGTCGTCGGCATTGGCAGCACTGAACACCGGCAGCAGCAATGCGGCCAGAAGCAGGGAAGATTTGAGCATGGCAGTTCTCCAGAACGGTTCTAAACGCAGTTCACTTGCGAAGACCATCAGACCGTTGGAGAGGCGCGCGGGTTAAGGCTCGGCCATTGCTGGCGCGGTGTCGGGGACTGCAATGACGGCGGCGGCAGGCTCTGCGCCGCCTCGAACCGCGTGACATACAACTGCGGCACATGCCCCGGCAACGCCACCAACGGCGCCGAGCCCGAGCAACACCAGCAATGCTGCATGGCGGAGTGATCGTCCTGCTGCGGTGCCGGAATGTCCAACTTGCCCAGGGCAACGGTTTTCAGGCTGGCGCCATTGGACGAACAGAAACTGCCCCACAACAGTTGCTGCGCGGGGGCCTTGGACTGCTGCATCGCCCCGGCCAGCGGCATGGCAAAGGCGTTGAACAGCACTGCAAAGCAGGCGATCCAGACGATTGCAAAGCGTTGACGGGCCATGGCGGACAATCCGTAGGGTTAAACGATCAGGCGGGTATTTAGCCTGATCGGGGGGGATAAGTAAAAAGTGGCGGTGTGGTTTGGTGTCGCAGTGTGTCAGAGCGCGGTGGCGTGAAGCTTGAGGCCCAGCGCTTTCATGACTTTCATGATAGTCGCGAACTCGGGATTGCCAGTGCTGGAGAGGGCTTTGTACAAACTTTCTCGCCCCAGGCCGGCGTCGCGAGCGACTTGGGTCATGCCTTGGGCGCGAGCGATATCGTTCAACGCTGTGCGAATCAACAGACCGTCGCCAGCATCTTCTTCAAAGCAAGCATCCAGATAGGCGGCCATCTCAAAAGGAGTCTTGAGATATTTTGCGGCATCGAAACGGGTAAAGGATTCGCTCATAAGTCACTCCTTGCGGCCAAGATTTTTTGCCATGTGTATTGCACGCTGGATGTCTCGGCTTTGTGTTGATTTGTCGCCGCCCATCAGCAGCAGATAAACCACCTTGTCTCGGCGAGTGAAGTAAACCCGATACCCGGGGCCTTGGTGGATTCGCATTTCGCAAACGCCCTCTCCTACAGCCTCACAGTCGCCGAAGTTTCCTGCTTGCGCCATGCGCAGCCTTGTCACAATGCGTACTTTTGCGAGCGGATCGCGCATTGCTTCGAGCCATTTGACAAACTCAATGGATTCTTCGAACTCAATCATCGCAAATCGTATTCCTTGGGATACAGGATGGCAAGTTGCGACGCGCTGCAACTGCAGTGCATCCCCATCGCGGAAGCGGGTGCAAAACCGCGAGAGGGGAGGTTAGGGCGGGAGCTTTTGGCTGAACTAGCCGGCTGGTTCGGAGTTGGTCGTAAGGTGAATCGTCTTTCTGCTGGGTAAACCAAACAGTGGGTGTTTTGGCTAGGTCTTCGTACAAACAGAAACGTGCGACACCTTGTTTGAGGTTGCTGGTCGCAAACGTGATCTCTAGTCTGCGGACATCGCTGCAAACTCAGCGATCATGCGACTGCTACGCCGTTGAACGGGAGCAAGTTCCCACATTGGCGAGGTGTCGTTTAGCGAGACGATATTGCCTGTAGCACCGCAGCCACGGCTGTAAATTCTCGATCCGCCGTAGCCAACACCGGCCGCCTCAACACCAACACCGGCACCCCTCGCTCGCGCGCCACTTCCAGCTTCGGTTCGGTGGCGGTGCTGCCACTGTTCTTGCTGATCAGCACATCGATCTTTTGTCGTTCGAACAACGCACGCTCGTTTTCGATCAGAAACGGCCCACGCGCGCCGATGACTTCGCAGCGTTCATTGCCTGGATATACCTCCAGCGCGCGCAGTGTCCAGAATTGCTCCTGCGGGATCTCATCAAGATGCTGCAACGGCTCGCGGCCCAAGGTGAACAGCGGGCGCTTGAAGGGTTTCAGGGCCTCGATCAGCTCGGCCCAGTCAGCGACTTCGCGCCAGTCATCCCCCGTTTGCGGTCGCCATGCCGGGCGGCGCAGGGCCCAACACGGCACACCGCACAACCGTGCTGCCTGGGCGGCGTTGTGGCTGATCTGTGCCGCATACGGGTGGGTGGCGTCGAGGATCAGGCCGATGTGTTCGTCGCGCACGAACTGCGCCAACCCTTCAACCCCGCCGTAGCCACCGACACGCACCTGGCAGGTGAGGTCGGTCGGCACGCGGCCCACACCGGCCAGACTGTAGATATGTTCGGGGCCGAGGGTGCGGGCGATGGCGAGGGCTTCGGTGACGCCGCCCAGTAGCAGGATCGGTTTCATAGGGGCTTGATCACGTCCAGCAGGGTGATCGGCAGCGCCTGGCGCCAGGTGTCGAATTCACCGAGCGGCTGGGCCTGGGCCACGTGGAGGCGGGTCAGTTCGCCGCCGTGTCGGGCGCGCCAGGCCATCAGGGTCATTTCGCTTTGCAGGGTCACGGCGTTGGCGACCAGGCGGCCACCGGGGCGCAGGTGCTGCCAGCAGGTCTCGAGCACGCCGTCGCGGGTGACGCCGCCGCCGATGAAGATCGCGTCGGGCGTTTCCAGGCCGCCGAGGGCCGCGGGTGCGGTGCCGCGCACCAGTTGCAGGCCGGGCACGCCGAGGGCGTCGCGGTTATGTTCGATCAGGCCTTGGCGGCCGGCATCGGCTTCAATCGCCAAGGCGCGGCAGCTCGGGTGGGCGCGCATCCACTCGATGCCGATGGAGCCGCTGCCCGCGCCCACGTCCCAGAGCAATTCGCCGGGCAGTGGCGCCAGGCGGGCCAGGGTCATGGCGCGCACGTCGCGCTTGGTCAGTTGGCCGTCGTGTTTGAATGCCACATCCGGCAGGCCGGCGAGGCGCGACAGGCGCGGGGCATCGGCGTCGGCCAGGCAGTCGATGGCGACCAGGTTCAGATCGGCGACCGCAGCGTGCGGCCAAGCGTGGGCCACGCCATCGACACGCCGCTCAGCCGCGCCGCCCAGGTGTTCAAAGACGCTGAGGCGGCTCGGCCCAAAGCCGGATTCAGCCAACAGCGCGGCAATCGCGGCAGGGCTCTGCCCGTCATTACTCAACACCAGCAAGCGCACGCCGCTGGCCAGATGTGCATTCAACGCCGCCAAGGGCCGGGCCACCACCGATAACGTCATCACGTCCTGCAACGCCCAGCCCAGACGCGCCGCCGCCAGCGACACAGAGGAGGGCGCCGGCAAAATCAGCATCTCTTCAGCCGGCACCTGCCGCGCCAGGCTGGCGCCGACGCCGTAGAACATCGGGTCGCCGCTGGCCAGCACGCACACCGGTTCACCGCGTCGCGCCAATAGCGGCGCCAGGGAAAACGGGCTCGGCCACAACTGGCGTTCGCCGCGCACGCACACTGGCAACAGGTCCAATTGGCGCTGGCCACCGATGATCCGCGCGGCACGCAACACGGCGTGCCGGGCGTTTCTGCCGAGCCCTTTGAAGCCGTCTTCACCGATGCCTATTACCGTCAGCCAGGGCGACATATGAATTCCTTGAACGACATCCGACGGGCAGGCTTTTCATGCCGTCGGACAAAGCAGGCATAATACCGCGCCTTGACCCGCGAACCGGTAGCCCCGTGAACCCAATCCCTGCTCTGAACACCTTGCGCCCCTCGGCTTGCCCGGGGTTGCTGCGTATCGTCCAGGCGTTGGACGGCGGCATTTGCCGGATCAAACTGGCCGGTGGCGCGATCAGCGCCGCACAAGCCCATGCCGTGGCGGACGCGGCCCAGGCCTATGCGGGCGGGGTGATCGAGGCGACCAACCGCGCCAACCTGCAGATCCGCGGGATCGGCGCCGAGCAGCAGGCCTTGATCGCGATGCTCCTTGCCGCAGGCCTCGGCCCCAGCACCTCCGCCGGTGACGACGTGCGCAACCTGATGCTCAGCCCCAGCGCCGGTATCGACCCGCAGATGCTGTTCGATACGCGCCCGCTGGCCGACCAGATCCTCGCCACCCTGCAAAACCACACGCGCTTCCACGAGCTGTCGGCCAAGTTCGCGGTGCAACTGGATGGCGGTGAAACCCTGGCGATGCTCGAACATCACCATGACCTGTGGCTGTCGGCCTTTGAGCAGGGCGGCGAAACACTGCTCGCGTTCGGCCTGGCCGGCTGCCCGGGGTTGGATGCGCCGTTGGCGGCCGTGCGCTTGGAGCAGGGGCATGCCTTGGTGGTGGCGGTGTTGGAACGGTTTCTGGACCTGGCCACGCCGGCGCAAACACGCATGCGTCATCTGCCTGTGGATAACTTCCTGGTCGGGCTGGACCTGCCGTTATTGCCGGTCGATGGCTTCAAGCGCCCGGCCAGCGGGGCGTGGCTGCACCTGGGAAGTTATCCACAGCGTCAGCACGGTCGGGTCTACGTGACCGCCGTGACGCCGCTGGGTCGACTCGACGCCTCCATGCTCAAGGGCGCAGCGCAACTCGCCGATGAGTATGGCGACGGCACGCTGCGCTTTACCCCCTGGCAAGGTCTGCTGCTGCCCAACGCCAAATGCCAGGATGCCGCCGCGATCACCGCGCGCCTGGAACAACTGGGCTTCCTCTGCTCGGCCGACCAGCCGCTGGCGCAGCTGATCGCCTGCACCGGCTCCAGCGGCTGCGGCAAAGGCCTGGCCGATACCAAGGCCGACGCGATGCAACTGGCCGCGCTGCGCCCCGGCCACGCGGTACATCTGTCTGGCTGCGCGCGTTCCTGCGCCGCCGCGCACATCGCGCCGGTGACCTTGCTGGCGGTCAGCCCCGGCCATTACGACGTCTATTTTCGCGAAGCAGCCCAGCCCGGTTTCGGCCGGCTGCACGCGCGCACTCTTTCTATTGAAGCGGCGGGCGCCCTGCTGCGCGCTCACCCACGGAGCAACACCGATGATTGATTACATCCGCGACGGTCAGGAGATCTATCGCAACTCCTTCGCCATTATTCGCGCGGAAGCCAGGTTGGAGCGCATCCCGGCCGACCTGGAAAAACTCGCGGTGCGCGTGATTCATGCCTGCGGCATGGTCGAGGCGATCGACGGCCTGCAGTTCTCCGCAGGCGCAGGCAAGGCCGGGCGCGAGGCGCTGGCCGCCGGTGCGCCGATTCTGTGCGATGCGCGGATGGTGTCCGAAGGCGTGACCCGTGCGCGGCTGCCGGCCAACAACGAAGTGATCTGTACCCTGCGCGACGAACGCGTGCCGGCGTTGGCGCAGAAGCTGGGCAACACCCGCTCCGCCGCCGCCCTGGAACTGTGGCGCCCGCACCTGGCCGGCAGTGTGGTGGTGATCGGCAATGCGCCGACCGCCTTGTTCTACCTGCTGGAAATGCTCGACGCCGGCGCGCCGAAACCGGCGTTGATCCTTGGCTTCCCGGTGGGCTTCGTCGGCGCCGCCGAATCCAAGGCGATGCTGGCCGCCGACAGCCGTGGCGTGCCGTTCGTGATCATGCAGGGCCGCCTGGGCGGCAGTGCGATGGCGGCCGCGGCGGTCAATGCCCTGGCCACGGAGGTCGAATAATGCCGGCACGTGGACGTTTGATCGGCCTGGGCGTCGGCCCCGGCGACCCGGAACTGATCACCCTCAAGGCCCTGCGCCTGCTGCGCGAATCGCCGGTGGTGGCGTACTTCGTGGCCAAGGGCAAAAAGGGCAACGCCTTCGGCATCATCGAAGACCACCTGGTGGCGCAGCAAACCCTGATGCCGCTGGTGTACCCGGTGACCACCGAAGCGTTGCCGGCGCCGCTGTCCTATGAACAGGTGATCAGCGATTTCTACGACAGCGCCAGCCAGGACGTCGCCGCGCACCTGGACGCCGGCCGCGATGTGGCGGTGATCTGTGAAGGCGACCCGTTCTTCTACGGCTCCTACATGTACCTGCATGACCGTCTGGCCGAGCACTACGAAGCGCAGGTCATCCCCGGCGTGTGTTCGATGCTCGGTGGCGCCTCGGTGCTCGGCGCGCCGCTGGTGTATCGCAACCAGAGCCTGTCGGTGCTGTCGGGGGTGCTGCCCCATGAAGACCTCAAGCGTCGCCTGGCGGATGCCGATGCGGCGGTGATCATGAAGCTGGGGCGCAACTTCCCCAAGGTGCGTCAGGTGCTCGAAGAACTCGGCCTGGCCGAGCGTGCGCTGTATGTGGAGCGCGCGACCATGGCCAACCAGAAAATCGTCCCGCTGGATCAAGTCGAGCCGATGTCCTCACCGTATTTCTCGCTGATCATCGTGCCCGGTGAACGGTGGCAAGGTTGATGCGCCCGGCGATCGTCATCCTCGGGCAGGGCAGCCTGGCCACGGCGCGCAGGATTGCGCAGGTGTATCCGGGCGCGGTGATCCACGGCCTGCTGGGCCGGGTCGACGGCGCGGACCAGAGCTACCGCGAATTCGGCGCGACCCTGCGCCAGCTCTATCAGCAAGGCACGCCGCTGATCGCGCTGTGCGCCGCCGGTATCGTGATCCGCACCCTGGCGCCGCTGCTGCTGGAAAAAGGCGAAGAGCCCGCCGTACTGGCCGTGGCCGAAGACGGCAGTGCGGTGGTGCCGTTACTCGGTGGCCTGGGCGGGGTGAATGATATGGCGCGGGAGATTGCCGCGGCGTTGGGCGTGGCCGCCGCGATCACCACCAGTGGCGAGCTGCGTTTCGGCACGTGCCTGCTCAACCCGCCGGCCGGTTATCAACTGGCGGACCTGGAGCTGGGCAAGCGCTTCGTCAGCGACCTGCTCGCCGGCGAAAGCGTGCGTATCGAAGGCGCGGCGCCGTGGCTTGACCAGGCCAACCTGGCGCAGGACCGACAGGCGCGCCTGGCGATCCACGTAGGCAGCGCCGAGCGCGTACCGGCGGCCAACGAGTTGCTGATTTATCCACAGAGCGTGTGCGTCACCTGCAAGCCCGGCGCGCAATTGGCGCAGCGTGTGCGTGGCGCGTTGCATGCCTCGGGGATTGCCCTGCAGTCACTGGCCTGCCTGTTGGCCAGCGATACCCAGATGGCCGAACCGTCGTTGCACGAAGCGGCGTTGGAGTTAGGCGTGCCGCTGCGTTTCGCCGAGGTGGCGCAAGCGGCGGACATCGTTGTTTCGGTCGCCGAACAGCCCTTGGACGTGTCCCAGGTCGGTCGCCCGCGTGGCCGCCTTGCGGTGATCGGCCTTGGCCCTGGCGCCGCCGACCTGATGGTGCCGGCGGTGAAGGCCGAACTGGCGCGCTGTACCGATGTGCTGGGGTACGAAACCTACGTCCGCATGGCCGGGCCGTTCCGCGACGATCAGGTGCAGCACTGCACCGACAACCGTGAAGAAATGCAGCGCGCCCGCCACGCTTTCGCGCTGGCCGCCCAAGGCCGTTCGGTGGTGGTGGTGTCGTCCGGCGACCCTGGTGTGTTCGCCATGGCGGCGGCGGTGATCGAGGCGCTGCACGAGTCCGACGACCCGGCCTGGCACCAGGTCGAGCTGGAAATCCTGCCGGGCGTTTCCGCGTCCCTGGCCACCGCGGCCCAGGCCGGCGCGCCGTTGGGGCACGACTTCTGCGTGATGTCGCTGTCGGACAACCTCAAGCCCTGGTCGATCATCGAGCAGCGCCTGGACCTCGCGTCCCAGGCCGACCTGGCCCTGGCGTTCTACAACCCGATCTCGCGTGCGCGGCCGTGGCAACTGGGGCGTGCCCTGGAGATTGTCGCGCAACACCGCAACGCCGCAACGCCGGTGGTGCTGGGCCGCGATATCGGGCGGCCGGGCCAGACCCTGCGCGTGACCACGCTGGGGCAATTGACCCCGGAACAGGTGGACATGCGGACCATGGTGCTGATCGGCTCGTCCACCACCTGCGCGTTCCCGCGCGCCGGCGGCGGTGAGTGGGTGTACACGCCGCGCTGGTATGGCGAAAAACCGGCCTCCTGAAAAGCGCCGCGCGAGCGCCGGAAAGCTCCGAATGACGCTGGGTGAACACCTGCCGTGATTCGGGGCTTTTTCTTTTTTTATCGATGAAATCCGGAACTGCCCGTGGGGCGCCCAACGAATGCTGGGCTGCGCTTTGCGAGCGCTGCCGGCAAGGGATGTTTGTCGTGTGGAAAGCCCGTCGGCGCCTGGACTAGTGTGGACACACGCCCCATGTGGGGTGCTTGTGGAGAACTGAAAATGGAGCGACATCACAGAAGGATCAACAGCACCAAGCGGCGCAAATTGATTGCCGCCTATAAGCTGCCCGGCGCGCCGGGGACGCACGCGGCTTTACCGCTGGATACCGAGGACGGCTGCAACGCGGCGGTGGTCAACAATGGCGTGATCTCGTTCGCCGACGGCCTGAGCGGCCTGAACCGCGAATACATCCGCAAAAGCTATCTGTTGGCCAGCAGCTACGTCAGCGATGTCTTGAAGATCAGTCGCGGCACGGAGGGCTGGTACGACGAATTTATCAAGGTGATGATCAGCCTGGGCTGGCTGCCGGTGCGCAGCCGGTTCGAGCGGGTCTCAAGCGCCGGCAAGGGGCTGACGGTGCAACTGGCGGCGCTGAATATCATCGCCACCCTGCTGGCCTCGACCTCACTGGCCGGGCCTCTGTTGACGGCGCTGCCGAAACTGGCCGCCGATGCGCTGGAAACATTGAAACAGATGCCGGCGTCATTCGAGCTGTTCAAGCGCAATAGCAGCGTGCATCAGGGCGGCGATTTTGGCTTGGCGTCCTGCGCCGAAACCGACGGCGAAGTCATGATGGTGCTGGTGACCTACAGCTCCCATGGCGTCAGCAAGCACGTGGGGCTGCCTTTTCTTGAGTGGGACAGTTCCTCGTTCGAGGCCTTCAGCGGGCAAACCTGCCTGGTGCTGAATACCTCGGTGGTCAACGAAAAAACCATCCAGTTGATGCGTGAGAGTGCGGGCGACAAGGTGCAACTGGCGATCGCCAAATACCGGATCTAAGGCACCAGGTAGCCGCGCACCCCGGTAAAGATGATTTGTGCGGCCAAGGCGCACACGAACAAGCCCATCAAGCGACTGACAATCTGCAAGCCCTGGTCACCGAGAATCCGTTCGATACGGTTGGACAAATACAGCACCACGCCCACCGTGAAGCTGGCCAGGGCGATGCTGAGGATGGCGGCGATTTTGTCGTCCCAATGGGGCTGGCTGACGCCCATCACCAGCAGCGCCCCGATGGTGCCGGGGCCGACAGTGAGCGGAATGGTCAGCGGCACGATGGTCACATCCTGCTGCACGTTATCGGTCTGCACCGCCGACTTGCCCTGCGCCATGCCCAGGGCCGAGATGAACAGCACACTGCCGGCGCCGATGCGGAAAGCGTCCACGGTGATGCCGAACACGCTGAAAATCACCCGGCCGAACAGGTAGAGCAAGACGCTCGACACCAGCGTCGCCAACGCCACTTTCCAGGCCAGGCGTCGCCGTTCCTTGCTCGAATAGCCGCGGGTCAGGCTGATAAAACAGGACAACACGAAGAACGGGCTGTAGAGCACCAGCATCTTCAGGTAAACGCTGAATAACACGTGGAGCATGGGGGTGGCTCGCGACAGAAGGAGATTGGCGGAGTCTATCAGGCGACAGAGATCAAATGTGGGAGGGAGCTTGCTCCCGATAGCGGTGTGACCGTCAGCTTATTTGTAACTGTTCCAGCGCTATCGGGAGCGAGCTTGCCATCGCTGGCTTTCAGTCGATGCATCGGTGACTGGTCCACCGCCATCGGGGGCAAGCCCCCTCCCACATAGGATCTGTGGTGTTCATCCATTGTGTGGCAGACGTAGGCTCAGTGTGGGAGGGGGCTTGCCCCCGATGGCGGTGTGACCGTCAGCTTATTTGTAACTGTTCCAGCGCTATTGGGAGCGAGCTT
>NZ_JALJRR010000033.1:0-48951 GCF_024519615.1 Pseudomonas sp. Pse79 | reverse complement strand
CTCCGGTTTCAAACGTAAAGGATGTCTCCGGTCTGTACCGGGGCAAGCCCCCTCCCACATTTTGCTTTGGGGTGTTTCAGCTACGGCGGTAGAACCGATCCAGCAACGCTGGCAACCCCGCTCGCCACGCCCGCGGCTTGATGCCGAAGGTATGCAGAATTTTCTTGCAGGCCAGCACCGCGTGTTGTGGTTCTTCACCGGCATCCGGCCGAGCCGCATGGGCCTGGGCGGTGGGGGCTTCGATCACCAGCGCACGGAAACTGCGCGCTTCGGTGAGGATCGCCTGGCCCAGCGCCAACGGCGTGGTCGCCTCGTGACCGGCGTAGTGATAAGTGCCCCACAGCGGCGCCGCGCAGTCGAGTTGCTTGAGTACGGAGATGATCACCCGCGCCGCATCGTCCACCGGCGTCGGGTTGCCGCGACGGTCGTCCGCCATCAGCAGTTCTTCAGTCTGCTCGGCCCGCGCCAGGAAACGCCCGAGGGTGCCGTCGACACTGTCATCCAGCAGCCAGCCAAAGCGCAGCAACACATGCTGCGGGCAGGTGGCGCGCACGCTCTGTTCGATACGCCACAACGCCTGGCCGCGCAGGCCCAGGGGCACTGGCTCGTCCTTTTCGCTGTAGGCAGTGGCGCGGGAGCCATCGAACACGCGGTAGCTGGACGGTTGCAGCAAGGTGATGCTGTGGTGCTGACACAGTTCGGCCAGGCGTTCGATCGCCGACTCCTGGGCGGCCAGACGGCTTTCGCTGACCGTTTCGGCCTGGAACCAATCGAAATAGTAGGCGAGGTTGATCAACGCATCGGGACGGGTGTCGTCGAGCAATTGGGTAAGGCTCGCGGCATCCCAGCCGTCTTGGGGCGGTTTGGGGGCGAGGAAACCGATGTCTTCCTCTGCACCGAGGCGAATCAGCGCCTGCCCGAGGGCATTCCCGCCGCCCAACAACATAAGGCGCATTCGCATAGATTGAGCTGGCCCGGTCTGTTTGGAACGATGGCTAGTATCGACAGGCGTTTGAGCCTTGCCGTGGGTATTTGCCAGAATCGTTGCATTTTGCGGGTTTGTAGCGCAACCGTCACGGACAAAGTGCGGGCTTGCAACTTGGCCCTGGCGGTTGCATATAGGGATCATGAACCTTCCTGAAACAACCGATACGGTCTTGAACGGCTTTCACCCCGCCGTCAGCGCCTGGTTCCGCAGCACCTTCCCCTCGGTGACCCACGCCCAGGCCCAGGCGTGGCCGCTGATCCGCCAGCGCCGCTCGACGCTGATCGCCGCACCCACCGGCTCCGGCAAGACGCTGACGGCCTTCCTCGCGGTGCTCGATGACCTGGTTCATCAAGGCCTGGCCAACGGCGGGCAACTGCCGGATGAAACCCAGGTGGTGTATGTGTCGCCGCTCAAGGCGCTGTCCAACGACATCCAGATCAACCTGCAAACCCCGCTGACCGGGATCACCGCGCATTTACAGCAACTGGGCCTGCCACCGCTGGCGATCCGCACCGCCGTGCGTACCGGCGACACGCCGCAAAAAGACCGCGTGCTGATGCGCAAGCGTGCGCCGCATATTCTGGTGACCACGCCGGAATCGCTCTACGTGCTGCTGGGCTCGGACTCCGGCCGGCAGATGCTCGCCAGCACGCGCACGGTGATCGTCGACGAGATCCATGCGATCGCGGCGAGCAAACGCGGCAGTCACCTGGCCCTGAGCCTCGAACGCCTGCAAGGCTTGTGCGCCGAGCCGTTGATACGCATCGGTCTGTCGGCCACGCAAAAACCCATCGAGGCGGTGTCGCGTTTTCTGGTGGGCACGGCACGTCCGTGCGCGATCGTCGACATCGGCCATGCGCGCCCGCGTGACCTGGATATCGAAGTGCCGCCGGTGCCGCTGTCAGCGGTAATGGCCAACGACGTGTGGGAATTGGTCTACGACCGCCTCGCCGCCCTCGCCCGCGAACACCGCACCACGCTGATTTTCGTCAACACCCGGCGCCTGGCCGAACGCCTGGCGCGGCATTTGAGCGAGCGCCTGGGCAAGTCCGCCGTGGCCGCGCACCACGGCAGCCTGGCCAAGGAGTTGCGCCTGGACGCCGAACAACGGCTCAAGGCTGGCGCGCTGCAAGTGCTGATCGCCACCGCATCCCTGGAACTGGGGATCGATATCGGCGAGGTCGACCTGGTGTGCCAGATCGGCTCGCCCGGTTCCATCAATGGGTTTCTGCAAAGAGTCGGTCGCTCCGGGCACCAGGTCGGCGGCACGCCCAAGGGGCGCCTGTTCGCTACCACCCGCGATGATCTGATCGAATGCGCCGCCCTGCTCGACTGCGTGCGCCGGGGCGAGCTGGACACCTTGCACATCCCGGTCGCGCCGCTGGACGTGCTGGCCCAGCAAATCGTCGCCGAAGTCAGCGCGCGGGAATGGCCGGAACAGGCGCTGCTCGAACTTATCCACCGCGCCGCGCCCTATGCCGAGCTGGATGAACGCCATTACCAGGCGCTGGTGCAGATGCTCTGCGACGGCTACAACGGCCGCCAGGGCATCCGCAGCGCCTACCTGCACCGCGACGCCGTGACCGGCACCCTGCGCGGCCGTCGGGGCGCCAGGCTGACCGCCGTGACCAGCGGCGGCACCATCCCCGACAACGCCGACTACAGCGTGTTGCTCGAGCCTCAGGGCCTGAACATCGGCAGCGTCAACGAAGACTTCGCGGTGGAAAGCATCGCCGGGGATGTCTTCCAGCTCGGTAATACGTCCTACCGGATCTTGCGGGTCGAAGCCGGCAAGGTGCGGGTCGAGGACGCCCATGGCCAGCCGCCGACCATCCCGTTCTGGCTCGGCGAAGCGCCGGGGCGCAGCCGCGAATTGTCGGCGGCGGTCGCGCGTTTGCAGGGCCAGTTGGACGAACTGCTCGGCGCCACGCCCGGCGATCTGCAGCCCACCCTCGCCTGGCTCACCGACACCCTGGGCCTGAACCGCGCCAGCGCCGAACAGATCGTGGATTACCTGGCCCGCGCGCGCCTGGCGCTCAGCGCGTTGCCGTCCCAGGACACGCTGATCATGGAGCGGTTTTTCGACGAGTCCGGCGGCACCCAACTGATCATCCACACGCCGTTCGGCAGCCGCATCAACCGCGCCTGGGGCCTGGCGCTGCGCAAGCGCTTCTGCCGCACCTTCAACTTCGAACTGCAAGCGGCGGCCAGCGAGAATGCGATCGTGCTGTCGCTGTCCACCAGCCACAGTTTCGCGCTGGATGAGGTGTGGTGTTATCTCAACAGCCAGACCGCCGAGCACCTGCTGATCCAGGCCGTGCTCGACGCACCGTTGTTCGGCGTGCGCTGGCGCTGGAACGCCGGGGTGGCCCTGGCGTTGCCGCGTTTTACCGGCGGGCGCAAGGTGGCGCCGCAGATCCAGCGGATGAAAAGCGAAGACCTGATCGCCAGCGTGTTTCCCGACCAGATCGCGTGCCTGGAAAACCTCGCCGGCGAGCGCGAAGTACCCGACCACCCGCTGGTCGAACAAACCCTGGATGACTGCCTGCACGAAGCGATGGACAGCGACGCCTGGCTGGCCCTGTTGCGGCGCATCGAGCGCGGCGAGGTACGCCTGATCAGCCGCGACCTGCCGGCGCCCTCGCCCATGGCCGCGGAAATTCTCAGCGCGCGGCCCTACACCTTTCTCGACGACGCGCCGCTGGAAGAACGCCGCACCCAGGCCGTGCTCAACCGGCGCTGGAGCGACCCGCAGAGCACCGACGACCTTGGCGCGCTGGACGCCGACGCCATCGCCGGCGTGCGCGAAGAGGCCTGGCCGGCGCCCCATGGCCTGGATGAAATGCATGAAGCGTTGATGAGCCTGGCGTGCATCGTCGACAGCGAGGTTACGCCGCAATGGCAGCAGTGGTTGCAAACGCTGGCCAAGGGCGGACGCGCCTGTCATCTGCCCCAAGGCCAGTGGGTGGCGGTGGAACGCCTGAGTTGCTTGCGGGCGATTTACCCCAACGACTTGCCGCTGTTGCCCGGCTTCGATGAGCCCTGGACCTTCGATGACGCGCTGGTGGAAGTGCTGCGCGCGCGCCTCGGGGGGTTCGGCCCGCTGAGCCTGATCGAAATCGCCGCGCCCCTTGGGCTGCCGGTGACCGACATCGCCCAGGCCCTGGCCCGCCTGGAGCAGGAAGGCTATGTGTTGCGCGGGCGTTTCAGCCCCGGCGCCCGCGAGGAACAATGGTGCGAACGGCACCTGCTGGCGCGGATTCATCGCTACACGGTCAAGCGCCTGCGCCGGGAAATCGAGCCGGTGGCGTTGCAGGACTTCATGCGCTTTCTGTTCGATTGGCAGCACCTGTCCGACGGTACGCGTGGCCAGGGCAGCGCGATGTTGCCGCAGATCGTCGCCCAGTTCGAAGGCTACGCGGCGGCCACCTCGGCCTGGGACAGTGACTTGCTCAGCGCGCGGCTCAAGGATTACACATCAACCTGGCTCGACGACCTGTGCCGCAGCGGCAAGCTGGTGTGGACACGCCTGAGCAACAAGCCCGGCGCCACCGCCCTGCGCAGCACGCCCGTGGTGCTGCTGCCGCGCAGCCAGGTGCCGTTGTGGAGCGGGTTGACCGAACAGACCGACAGCACGACGTTGTCGCCCAAGGCGCAGAAAGTCCACCAGACCCTGCGCGAACACGGCGCGTTGTTTTTCGATGAGCTGGCCCACGAAGCCCATCTGCTGCGCAGCGAGCTGGAAACGGCGCTGCAGGAGCTGGTCGGTGCCGGCCTGGTGAACGCCGACAGTTTCGCCGGGCTGCGTGCACTGACCACGCCCGCGAGTAAACGCCAGGCGCGCAGCAGCCGGCGCGGGCGCGGTGCATTTGTCGGCGGCATGGACGATGCCGGGCGCTGGGCGCTGATCCGGCGCCCGTCGACCGCCGCCGGCCCGCACTCGGCCGAAACCCTGGAGCATGTGGCGATGACCTTGCTGCGCCGCTACGGCGTGGTGTTCTGGCGACTGCTGGAGCGCGAGGCGGATTGGCTGCCAAGCTGGCGCGAACTGTTGCGCACCTTTCACCGCCTGGAGGCACGCGGGGAGATTCGCGGCGGGCGGTTCGTCAGCGGGTTGGCGGGCGAACAGTTCGCCTTGCCGGAAGCGATCCCGCTGCTGCGTGAGGTGCGGCGGCGGGCCCATGATGGAAGCCTGATCGCGGTGTGCGGGGCTGATCCGCTGAACCTGGTGGGCACGCTATTGCCGGGCAGCAAAGTGCCGGCGGTGAGTGGTAATCGGATTGTGTATCGCGATGGGTTGCCGGCGGCGGTGATGGTCGGCGGCAAACAGCAACTGTTGGTGGAGGGGGATCAGCGGGCGGTGTTGGAGAAGTTGATCAGGCATTGAGCCGGGTGACTTTGAAGGCCTCATCGGGGGCAAGCCCCCTCCCACATTTGATTGTGTTCACAGATCAACGTGTGGGAGGGGGCTTGCCCCCGATGAGGCCAGAACATCATCAGGCCTATAGGAAGCTGACGAGGCGAGCGAGGGCGGTGACGACGAAACATTCTTCACACACCAAACCGGCTGCGGTACTCGCTGGGCGCCAGGCCGGTGATTTTCTTGAAGGTGGCGCGAAACGCGCTGGGGTCCTGATAGCCCACGGTCCAGGCGATATGGTCGATGGTGCCGTTGGTGAACTCGAGCATTTGCCGGGCTTTGCCCACTCGCAGGTGCTGGCAGTATTCGGTGGGTTTCAAACCCGTCGCGCCGCGAAAGCGCCGCAGGAACGTGCGTTCTTCGAGGCCGGCCTCCTGCGCCATCGCCGCCACCGAGACATCCACCGCGCCACTGGCTTGCAACCAGTGCTGCACTTTCAGGATCGCGCCGTCGCCATGCCAGAGAATCGGCGCAAAGTTGCTGCCGCACTGGCTGGCGCTGTCGCTGTGTTCGATCACCAGAAAGCGCGCCGTGTCCGCCGCAACGCTCGGCCCCATGAGGCGGTCGACCAGGCGCAGGCCCAGTTCGGACCACGCCATCAGCCCGGCGGTGGTGATCAGGTCGCCGTCATCGACGATCGGTTTATCCGCTTCCAGACGCACCGCAGGGTAACGCTCTGCGAACGTACTGGCAGAAGACCAATGGGTGGTGGCGCTGCGCCCGTCCAGCAAACCACTGCGCGCCAGCATGATCGAGCCGATGCACACGCCACCGAGCACGGTGCCCGCCGCGTGTTGTTGGCGTAGCCATTGCAACAACGCGGGTGGCGTCTGTTGCTCGGTGAATTCGCCAATCGACGGTGGCACCAGCACGGCCATCAGCGGTTGGCCGGGGCCGGGATGGCTGGCGAATACGCGCGCGGGCGTACCATCTGCCGCCACCTGCCAATGGCTGACCCGCAGCAGCGGCAATTGCGCGGATTGGTGCGCGGCGGCGATCCGGTTGGCCACCCCGAACAGATCGGTCAGGCCATGCACCGCCGCCAGTTGCGCGCCCTGATAGATCAACACACCCAACTCGATGATCGAGCGTTCCACGGCCATTGTCAGTTTTCCCCCTGCTATTGTCGGTGCAGCCAATCCCCGGTCGGTGCGCCAGCTACGATACTGGCGCCCATCAACCCATCACGAGGCAACACACATGGCCAAGCAAGCGCTCATCCTAATCGATATCCAGAATGACTACTTCCCCCACGGCAAGTGGCCACTCGACGGCGTGGAAGCCGCGGCAGACAAGGCCGCGCAGGCGCTGCAGGCATTTCGCCAGGCGGGCGATGCGGTGATTCATGTGCGCCATGAGTTCACCTCGGAAGATGCACCGTTCTTCACCCCAGGCTCCGAAGGCGCGCATCTGCACCCCAAGGTGCTGAACGAAGGCAGTGAGCCGGTGGTGCTTAAACATTTCGTGAATGCGTTTCGCGAAACCCAACTGCGCACGGCGCTGGAACAACGCAGCATCACGGACCTGGTGGTGGTCGGCAGCATGAGCCATATGTGCATCGACGCCGTGGTACGGGCGGCGGCGGACCTCGGTTACAAGGTCACCGTGCTCCATGACGCCTGCGCCACGCGGGATCAGGAGTTCAACGGGCAAGTGATTCCGGCGGCGCAGGTGCATGGGGCGTATATGGCATCGCTGGCATTTGGGTATGCGAGCGTGGTGTCGACGCAGGAATACTTGCAGGCGCAAGCGGCGGCGGCCTGACCGCCACGTGCGGGCGTGGGGCTAGCGGGTTGCGATGATGAACAGGCGCGGGAAAGGCAGCAGCACGGTGCCATCAGCCAGGGCCGGATAAGCCTGGGTAATTCGCGCCTGATAGTCCTGTAGGAAGGCGGCTTTTTCGTCGTCACTCAACGGTGCGAGGAACGGCCGCAATGCCGAGGCCTTGAACCACTCCACCACAGCCGCGTGATCCGCCAGCGGGTGCAGGTAGGTGGTGCGCCACACATCGACAGCGCTGCAGTGTTTGCTCAGCAGTTCGTAGTAATAGCTCGCCGTGTGCCGTTCATTGTGTTTGACCGCGCCGATCCTGGCGGACCATGGGCCATCGGCGGCGACTTCACGCGCCAGCCGATGGGCGGGCTCGTCGAGGTTGTCCGGGGTTTGCACCGCCAGGGTTCCGCCGGAGGTCAACTGGCTGACCAGGTGCGGGTAAAGCGTGGCGTGGTCCGGCAGCCATTGCAGGGAAGCATTCGCCAGGATCACATCGAACGGTTGCGCCGGGCTCCAGGCGCCGATATCCGCCCGTTCGAAGTTCAGCGTCGGCAGGCGCTTGCGGGCGTCGGCCAGCATGTCGTCGGAGCTGTCCATGCCGGTGACGCGAGCCTGCGGAAAACGCTCGGCCAACACTTGCGTGGAATTACCGGGGCCGCAGCCCAGGTCGACGGCGGTTTGCACCGCGGTATTGGGAATGGCCGCGACCAGATCACGGACGGGGCGTGTGCGCTGTTGTTCGAACAGCGTGTATTGCTTGGCGGACCAGGTCATCGCGGCGCTCCTTGTGTTTAAAGGTTGATCACAGCCTAAATGTTGTGAGCCGTGGGAACAAATGTCGGGGCTGGCAATGTGAGCTTCGACGGAGGCCTGATCAACGGACATAAAAAAACCCCGCGGCCTACGCCAGCGGGGGTTCTTGTGTATTGCTCGTTTTGGGTCTTGGACCTAGAACGGAATATCGTCATCAAAGCTGTCGAAATCTGCAGCCGGTTGCGGAGCAGCCTGTTGTGGCGCTGGACGCGACTCACGCTGTGGCTGCTGGCTTGGCTGCGGACGCGACTGCTGTGGACGCGGTGCCGAGTTGGACATGCCGCCCTGGCCCTGTTGGTCGCCCTGTGGACGGCCGCCGAGCAGTTGCATGGTGCCTTGCATGTCGACCACGATTTCAGTGGTGTAACGCTTGATGCCGTCTTTTTCCCACTCGCGGGTCTGCAGTTTGCCTTCGATGTAGACCTGCGAACCTTTGCGCAGGTATTCACCGGCGATCTCTGCCACTTTGCCGAACATCGACACACGGTGCCATTCGGTTTTCTCGACCTTCTGGCCGGTCTGCTTGTCGGTCCACTGTTCGCTGGTCGCCAGACTCAGGTTGGTCACGGCGTTACCGTTAGGCAAGTAGCGAACTTCGGGATCCTGGCCGCATGTACCGACCAATATGACTTTGTTAACCCCACGGGCCATAACGTTCTCCTAAGCTGGGCGCGCTGTCGGCACTGGGTTGACCAGTTGCTCGAGCGTCGCGCGATCCAATAATTCGGTGTCCAATTTGATGTAGATGGCGGCTTCTTCAGCAATAACCACAGCATCGGTAACCCCTGTAACGGCCTTAAGGCGCTCGGCCAAGCCAGCTTCGCGTATCGCTTCAGGCGATAACGGCAAGCGCAGACTCGTCACATAGGGAGGTTCGCGCATGGTAACAGCAAAGGCTAGCCAGAGGGCAGCCAGACCTGCGCATCCGAGGAACACAACCGACAAACCGCCGTGCTGGAACATCCAGCCACCCATGATGCCGCCCAGTGCAGAGCCCAGGAACTGGCTGGTGGAATACACCCCCATCGCCGTGCCCTTGCCGCCGGCCGGTGAAACTTTACTGATCAGCGAAGGCAGCGAAGCCTCCAGCAGGTTGAACGCGGTGAAGAACACCACCGTACCGATTACCAGCGCCCGCAGGCTGTCGCCGAACTGCCAGAAGAATAGCTCAGTGAGCATCAGCGTCACGACGGCGCCGAGTAAAACTCGTTTCATTTTGCGTTTCTTCTCGCCATAGATGATGAATGGGATCATGGCGAAGAATGAAATCAGCAGCGCGGTCAGATAGACCCACCAGTGCTGCTCCTTGGGCAGCCCGGCT
Source organism: Pseudomonas sp. Pse79 (assembly GCF_024519615.1). Taxonomy (NCBI): domain Bacteria; kingdom Pseudomonadati; phylum Pseudomonadota; class Gammaproteobacteria; order Pseudomonadales; family Pseudomonadaceae; genus Pseudomonas; species Pseudomonas sp. Pse79. Next base: position 39,636 of record NZ_JALJRR010000033.1, on the reverse strand, counting down.
TTTTCCACCAGGGCCAGGGGCAAGGCCACGAAGCTGCTCATCAGCATCGCGTGCAACACGAAGATACCCAAATCCAGGCGCAGCAGGTCCGGGTGCTTGAGGGTCGGCAGCAGCGCCTGGCGCGCGACGCCGGATTCACGGTGCTGCAGAGTGCCGGTGGAACGCGGCACCATGAAGGCCACGATCACGATACCGAACAACGCCATGCCACCGGTGGCCAGGAACAGCCCGTGCAAACCGAAGGCGCGGGTCAGCAACGGGCCGACCACCATCGCGACGGCGAACGACAGGCCGATGGTCATGCCGATCATGGCCATGGCCTTGGTGCGGTGTTGTTCGCGGGTCAGGTCCGACAGCAAGGCCATGACCGCTGCGGAAATCGCGCCAGCGCCCTGTAGGACACGCCCGGCGATCACGCCCCAGATCGAATCGGACTGGGCCGCGAGTACGCTGCCGAGGGCAAACACGATCAACCCGAGGTAGATCACCGGGCGGCGGCCGATGCGGTCGGAAATGATCCCGAACGGAATCTGGAAAATCGCCTGGGTCAGGCCGTAAGCGCCAATGGCCAGGCCGATCAGGGCGGGGGTCGCGCCTGCGAGATCCATCCCGTAGGTCGCCAGCACCGGCAACACCATGAACATGCCAAGCATACGGAAGGCGAACACCAGGGCCAGACCGCTTGCTGCTCGGGTCTCGCCGCTACTCATGCGTTCGCTGTGGGGATCGTGCATGGAAAAACCTCGTGTGAACCGGCGGCGATTCTACCAGTCCCATCGATTGAGAGGGTATATGCGGCGGTTTGCCGCGCAGGTTTCATGTAAGGCTGCACCTGGCACCTTGACAGTGTATATTCATCCAGTCTTTAGCCGTATACTCCGGCATTATTTACGCCCGCCGTGCGAGGCCATCTTGGACAAGATCCTGATTCGTGGGGCTAGAACCCACAACCTGAAGAACATCGACCTGACCCTGCCCCGGGACAAACTGATCGTCATCACCGGTTTGTCCGGGTCCGGCAAATCGTCGCTGGCGTTCGACACGCTGTACGCCGAAGGCCAGCGGCGCTATGTCGAGTCGCTGTCGGCCTATGCCCGCCAGTTTCTGTCGATGATGGAAAAGCCCGACGTCGACACCATCGAAGGCCTGTCGCCGGCAATTTCCATCGAGCAGAAGTCGACTTCCCACAACCCGCGCTCCACCGTGGGCACCATCACCGAGATCTACGACTACCTGCGCCTGCTGTATGCGCGCGTCGGTATCCCGCGCTGCCCGGACCACGACATCCCGCTGGAAGCCCAGACCGTCAGCCAGATGGTCGACCTGGTGCTGGCCCAGCCGGAAGGCGCCAAGCTGATGCTGCTGGCGCCGGTGATTCGCGAGCGCAAGGGTGAACACCTTTCAGTGTTTGAAGAACTGCGCGCGCAAGGTTTCGTGCGTGCGCGGATCAACGGCAAGCTGTACGAGCTGGACGAAGCGCCGAAGCTCGACAAGCAGAAGAAGCACTCGATCGATGTCGTGGTCGACCGCTTCAAAGTACGCGCCGACTTGCAGCAGCGCCTGGCGGAATCCTTCGAGACAGCCCTGAAGCTGGCGGACGGTATCGCCCTGGTCGCGCCGATGGACGACGAACCGGGCGAAGAGATCATCTTCTCCGCACGCTTTGCCTGCCCGATCTGTGGCCACGCCATCAGCGAGCTGGAACCCAAGCTGTTTTCCTTCAACAACCCGGCCGGCGCCTGCCCGACCTGCGATGGCCTGGGCGTGAAGCAGTTTTTCGACATCAAGCGCCTGGTCAATGGCGAGCTGACGCTGGCGGAAGGCGCGATACGCGGCTGGGACAGGCGTAACGTCTATTACTTCCAGATGCTCGGCTCGTTGGCCTCGCACTATAAGTTCAGCCTGGAAGTACCGTTCAACCAACTGCCGGCGGATCAGCAAAAGGTCATTCTCAACGGCAGCGGTTCGCAGAACGTCGACTTCAAATACCTCAACGACCGTGGCGATATCGTCAAACGCTCGCATCCGTTCGAAGGCATCGTACCCAACCTCGAACGCCGCTACCGCGAGACCGAGTCGGCGAGCGTGCGGGAAGAACTGGCCAAGTTCCTCAGCACCCAGCCCTGCCCGGATTGCCGTGGCACCCGCCTGCGCCGTGAGGCGCGGCACGTATGGGTTGGCGAGAAGACCCTGCCGGCGGTGACCAACCTGCCGATCGGCGACGCCTGTGAATATTTCGGCGTACTCAAGCTGACCGGACGCCGTGGGGAGATTGCCGACAAGATCCTCAAGGAGATTCGCGAGCGCCTGCAGTTCCTGGTCAACGTCGGCCTGGATTACCTGTCGCTGGACCGCAGCGCCGATACCTTGTCGGGCGGTGAAGCCCAGCGCATCCGCCTGGCCAGCCAGATCGGCGCCGGCCTGGTGGGCGTGTTGTATATCCTTGATGAGCCGTCGATTGGCTTGCACCAGCGCGACAACGATCGCCTCCTGGGCACGCTGAAACACCTGCGGGACATCGGCAACACGGTGATCGTGGTCGAGCACGACGAAGACGCGATTCGCCTGGCCGATTATGTGGTCGATATCGGCCCGGGCGCTGGCGTGCATGGTGGGCATATCGTCGCCCAAGGCACGCCTGCCGAAGTGATGGCTCATCCAGACTCGCTGACCGGCAAGTACCTGTCCGGGCGCGTGAGGATTGAAGTGCCGTCCAAGCGCACGCCACGCAACAAGAAGATGGCGTTGCACCTCAAGGGCGCGCGCGGCAACAACCTGCGCAATGTCGACCTGGAAATTCCGCTGGGTCTGCTGACCTGCGTGACGGGTGTTTCCGGCTCGGGCAAGTCGACGCTGATCAACAACACGCTGTTCCCGTTGAGCGCCACCGCCCTGAACGGCGCGACCACGCTGGAAGCGGCTGCACATGACAGCATCAAGGGCCTGGAGCTCCTCGACAAAGTGGTCGATATCGACCAGAGCCCGATTGGCCGTACCCCCCGCTCCAACCCGGCGACCTATACCGGGCTGTTCACGCCCATTCGCGAGTTGTTCGCCGGCGTGCCGGAATCCCGCTCGCGGGGCTACGGGCCAGGCCGGTTCTCGTTCAACGTCAAGGGCGGGCGCTGCGAAGCGTGCCAGGGCGATGGCTTGATCAAGGTAGAGATGCACTTCCTGCCGGACATCTACGTGCCGTGCGATGTGTGCAAGAGCAAGCGCTACAACCGCGAAACCCTTGAGATCAAATACAAGGGCAAGAACATCCACGAAACCCTGGAGATGACCATCGAGGAAGCGCGGGTGTTCTTCGACGCGGTTCCGGCGTTGGCGCGCAAGCTGCAGACGCTGATGGATGTGGGCTTGTCGTACATCAAGCTGGGGCAATCGGCGACCACGCTGTCCGGTGGTGAAGCGCAACGGGTCAAGCTGTCCCGTGAGCTGTCCAAGCGCGATACCGGTAAAACCCTGTATATCCTCGATGAGCCGACCACGGGCCTGCACTTCGCGGACATTCAGCAATTGCTGGATGTGTTGCACCGCCTGCGCGACCACGGCAACACCGTGGTGGTGATCGAGCACAACCTGGATGTGATCAAGACCGCCGACTGGCTGGTCGACCTCGGGCCGGAAGGCGGTTCCAAGGGCGGTCAGATCATCGCGGTAGGTACGCCGGAGCAGGTCTCCGAGATGCCGCAATCGCACACGGGTTACTACTTGAAACCGTTGCTCGCGCGCGACCGGGCCTGATTTATCCGGCCCAATAAAAAGCCCCTGTCACTTCAACGGTGACAGGGGCTTTTTTACAGCCGGGAATCAGAACTGCGATTGCAGGTAATTCTCCAGGCCGACCAGCTTGATCAGGCCCAACTGCTTTTCCAGCCAGTAGGTGTGATCTTCTTCGGTATCGGCCAACTGCACGCGCAGAATTTCACGGGTGACATAGTCGTTGTGCTGCTCGCACAGCTCGATGCCCTTGCACAGCGCGGCACGGACCTTGTTCTCGAGGCGCAGGTCAGCGGCGAGCATCTCAGGCACCGTTGTGCCTACGTCCAAGTCGTCGGGACGCATGCGTGGCGTGCCTTCGAGCATCAGGATACGGCGCATCAGTGCGTCGGCGTGCTGGGTCTCTTCTTCCATCTCGTGGTTGATACGCTCGTAGAGCTCGGTAAAGCCCCAGTCTTCGTACATACGCGAATGGATGAAATATTGGTCACGAGCCGCGAGTTCGCCCGTCAGCAACGTGTTGAGGTAATCGATTACGTCGGGGTGACCTTGCATCGCCCTACATCTCCCTGCTTGAAAGTCTTTAGTTTGAACCATGCTGACCCATAGGTCACGGAGCCAACGGCTGAAAAGTGAAGATTTCCTGAGAAAAACAGCTGATTTAACGCAAAAACCGCCCAAATGAGGGCGGTTCTGCTTATCGTTTAGAGTCAGTTAATCGATACACCCAGCGCCTTTGCGATTGCTTCTCCATAAGCCGGATCGGCTTTGAAGAAGTGCTGCAACTGCCGCTGGACCACATCACTGGAAACCCCCGCCATGGCGCCGGCGATGTTGCCGGTGAGCAAGGCTTTCTGCTCATCGTTCATCAGGCGGAACAGCGCACCGGCGTGGCTGTAATAGTCGGTGTCTTCGCGGTGATCGTAACGATCCGCGGCACCGCTCAGGGCCAATGCGGGCTCGGCGTACTGTGGCGCTTGTTTCGGCGCGTCGGCGTAGCTGTTTGGCTCATAGTTGGGCGCCCCACCGCCGTTGCTGCCGAAGGCCATCGAGCCATCACGCTGGTAGCTGTTGACCGGGCTACGTGGGGCATTCACCGGCAATTGCTGGTGGTTGGTGCCGATACGGTAGCGGTGGGCATCTGCGTAAGCGAAGACGCGACCTTGCAGCATGCGGTCCGGCGACAGGCCAACACCCGGGACCATGTTGCTCGGGCCGAACGCCGCTTGTTCCACTTCGGCGAAGTAGTTCTGCGGATTACGGTTGAGCTCCAGTTCACCGACTTCGATCAGCGGGAACTCCTTCTGCGACCAGGTTTTGGTCACGTCAAAGGGGTTCTCGTAATGTGCGTTGGCCTGGGCCTCGGTCATGATCTGAATGCAAACGCGCCATTTCGGGAAATCCCCGCGCTCGATCGCACCAAACAGATCGCGCTGTGCGTAATCAGGGTCGGTACCGGCCAAACGTGCCGCCTCGGCCGGTGCCAGGTTCTTGATGCCTTGCTTGGTCTTGTAGTGCCACTTCACCCAGTGCCGCTCGCCCTTGGCGTTGATCAAGCTGTAGGTGTGGCTACCGAAGCCGTGCATGTGGCGGTAACCGTCAGGGATACCACGGTCCGAAAACAGGATGGTGACCTGGTGCAGCGCCTCCGGGGAGTGCGACCAGAAATCCCACATCATCTGCGCGCTTTTCAGATTGCTTTGCGGCAGGCGTTTTTGAGTGTGGATGAAATCAGGGAACTTGAGTGGGTCGCGGATGAAGAACACCGGGGTGTTGTTACCGACGATGTCCCAGTTGCCTTCTTCGGTGTAGAACTTCAAGGCAAAGCCACGAGGGTCGCGCTCGGTATCCGCCGAACCACGTTCGCCACCAACCGTGGAGAAACGCAGAAAGGTCGGCGTTTGTTTACCAACGGCCTCGAACAGCTTGGCGCTGGTGTACTGAGTAATGTCCCGGGTGACGGTGAACGTGCCGTAAGCACCCGAACCTTTGGCGTGTACGCGACGCTCAGGGATGTTTTCGCGGTTGAAGTGAGCGAGCTTCTCGATCAGGTGAAAATCATCGAGCAACAACGGGCCACGCGGGCCGGCGGAACGGGAGTTCTGGTTGTCCGCCACGGGAGCGCCGCTGGCGGTGGTAAGAATTTTGTTCTGGCTCATGTTCAATCTTCCTCAGGTCGGACTTGGAACTGCCGGCTAATCGGCTTGCAGTGAGTATTGATCATCAACATGACGTCTACAAATTCATTAAATTGTGGACATCAATAGAAAATTACTACCAATACACCCGACGCCCATAATGCCGCGGCCAGATCGATGCACGCTTGTATCCATGGCGCTTTTCTTACGCGCACAAAAAACCGGGCGCTAGGCCCGGTTCTTCGTTACAGACTGTCGTCTTACTCGGCGCTTACAGCTTCGCCGGCAGTAGCACGATCAACCAACTCGACATACGCCATAGGCGCGTTGTCGCCAGCGCGGAAACCGCACTTGAGGATGCGCAGGTAGCCACCCTCACGGGTAGCGTAACGCTTGCCCAGGTCGTTGAAGAGCTTACCAACGATAGCTTTCGAACGAGTACGGTCGAAGGCCAGACGGCGGTTAGCCAGGCTGTCTGTCTTAGCCAAAGTGATCAGCGGCTCAGCAACGCGACGCAGTTCTTTAGCTTTCGGCAGTGTAGTTTTGATCAGCTCGTGCTCGAACAGCGACACCGCCATGTTTTGGAACATGGCCTTACGGTGCGAGCTGGTACGGCTCAGGTGACGTCCACTTTTACGATGACGCATGGTTCATTCCTTACCAAACTCACGTTCGGTGATTACGACGATCAGGCAGTCGCCTTGTCGTCCTTCTTAAGACTTGCAGGCGGCCAGTTGTCGAGGCGCATGCCGAGGGACAGACCGCGGGAGGCCAGAACGTCCTTGATTTCAGTCAAGGATTTCTTGCCCAGGTTCGGAGTCTTCAACAGTTCTACTTCGGTACGCTGAATCAGGTCGCCGATGTAGTAAATGTTTTCCGCCTTAAGGCAGTTAGCCGAACGTACAGTCAGTTCCAGATCGTCAACCGGGCGAAGCAGGATCGGATCGATCTCGTCTTCCTGCTCGATTACCACTGGTTCGCTGTCGCCTTTGAGGTCGACGAACGCAGCCAACTGCTGTTGCAGAATGGTTGCAGCGCGACGGATAGCCTCTTCAGGGTCCAGAGTACCGTTGGTTTCCAGATCAATAACCAGCTTGTCCAGGTTAGTACGCTGCTCGACACGGGCGTTTTCCACCACGTATGCGATGCGGCGAACCGGGCTGAACGAAGAGTCAAGCTGCAAGCGACCAATGCTGCGGCTTTCGTCTTCATCGCTCTGACGCGAGTCGGCCGGTTCATAACCACGACCACGAGCTACAGTGAGCTTCATGTTCAGGGCGCCGTTAGACGCCAGGTTAGCGATTACGTGATCGGGGTTAACGATCTCGACATCATGATCCAGCTGAATATCGGCAGCGGTAACCACCCCCGAACCCTTCTTCGACAAGGTCAGCGTAACTTCGTCACGGCCGTGCAGCTTGATAGCCAGACCTTTAAGGTTCAACAGGATTTCAATTACGTCTTCCTGTACACCTTCGATGGCGCTGTACTCGTGGAGCACACCGTCAATCTCGGCCTCGACTACTGCACAGCCGGGCATTGAGGACAACAGGATGCGGCGCAGCGCGTTGCCCAGGGTGTGGCCAAAACCACGCTCGAGAGGCTCGAGTGTGATTTTGGCGCGGGTTGGACTGACAACCTGCACATCAATGTGGCGGGGTGTCAGGAACTCATTTACCGAAATCTGCATGGATGCACCTATTTTCTAGCCCTTACTTGGAGTAGAGCTCGACAATCAGGCTTTCGTTGATGTCGGCGGACAGATCACTGCGAGCTGGAACGTTCTTGAAAACGCCCGACTTCTTCTCAGTGTCTACTTCTACCCATTCTACGCGGCCACGTTGGGCACACAGATCGAGAGCTTGGACAATGCGAAGTTGGTTTTTTGCTTTCTCGCGAACAGCGACCACATCACCAGCACGAACCTGGTAGGACGGAACGTTTACGGTCTGGCCGTTAACGCTGATCGACTTGTGCGATACCAGCTGACGGGATTCGGCACGAGTAGAACCAAAGCCCATACGGTATACAACGTTGTCCAGACGGCATTCGAGCAGTTGCAGCAGGTTTTCACCGGTTGCACCTTTCTTGCCAGCAGCTTCTTTGTAGTAGCCGCTGAACTGACGCTCGAGAACGCCGTAGATACGACGGACCTTCTGCTTTTCACGCAGTTGGGTGCCGTAATCGGACTGGCGACCGCGGCGTTGGCCGTGGATACCAGGTGCTGCTTCAATGTTGCACTTCGATTCGATCGCGCGCACGCCGCTCTTCAGGAAGAGATCGGTGCCTTCGCGACGAGCGAGTTTGCATTTTGGACCAATGTAACGAGCCATTCTTTACAATCTCCTGGATTACACGCGGCGCTTCTTCGGCGGACGGCACCCGTTGTGCGGGATTGGCGTCACGTCGGTGATGCTGGCGATCTTATAGCCACAGCCGTTCAAAGCACGGACAGCGGACTCACGACCTGGACCTGGACCTTTGACGTTAACGTCGAGGTTTTTCAGGCCGTATTCCAGCGCAGCTTGACCAGCACGTTCAGCAGCTACTTGAGCAGCAAACGGGGTGGACTTGCGGGAACCGCGGAAACCCGAACCACCGGAGGTAGCCCAAGAAAGCGCGTTACCTTGACGGTCGGTGATGGTCACGATGGTGTTGTTAAAAGAAGCATGGATGTGGGCGATGCCATCAACCACTGTCTTTTTAACTTTTTTACGAGGACGAGCAGCAGGTTTTGCCATGATAATTTTCCTGTCGATTCGCGGGGGCGATTACTTGCGGATCGGCTTACGCGGACCTTTACGGGTACGCGCGTTAGTCTTGGTACGCTGACCGCGTACTGGAAGACCACGACGATGACGCAGACCGCGATAGCAACCGAGGTCCATCAAACGCTTGATTTTCATGTTGATTTCGCGACGCAGGTCACCTTCAGTGGTGAACTTCGCCACTTCGCCACGCAGCAATTCAACCTGCTCGTCGCTCAGATCCTTGATCTTAGCGGCTGGGTTTACCCCAGCGACCGCGCAAATTTTCTGCGCAGTAGTGCGACCAACACCATAGATGTAGGTCAGCGAGATAACAGTGTGCTTGTTATCTGGAATGTTAACGCCTGCAATACGGGCCATTCAGTGGGACTCCAATTGACAGCTACCTACGCCCCGGAAGCCAAGAAATAGGGCGCGAGATAATATCGCTGTAATAACAAATAATCAACCCGGCAGCGCACTAGCTGCCGGGCTTCAAGCGGATCACACTCAGCCTTGGCGCTGTTTGTGACGCGGTTCCGCGCTGCAAATTACTCGAACAACACCTTCGCGGCGAATAATCTTGCAGTTACGGCACAGCTTTTTCACCGATGCACGAACTTTCATCACCAACTCCTCGAACCTTATGGGTACTCAGCGCAACATGCCGCTGCCGTAACCCTTCAGGTTGGCTTTCTTCATCAGGGATTCGTACTGGTGCGAAACGAGGTGCGATTGTACTTGGGACATGAAGTCCATCACAACCACGACCACGATCAGCAACGAGGTCCCGCCAAGGTAGAACGGAACGTTTGCTGCAACCACCAGGAACTGGGGCAACAAGCACACGGCCGTCATATATAGAGCACCGAACAGGGTCAAACGAGTCAGAACGCCATCAATGTAGCGTGCAGACTGCTCACCTGGACGGATGCCCGGAATAAAGGCACCGGACTTCTTCAGGTTTTCCGCTACGTCTTTCGGATTGAACATCAACGCCGTATAGAAGAAGCAGAAGAAAATAATCCCTGCACTAAACAGCAGAATATTCAACGGCTGACCAGGAGCGATCGACTGAGAGAGGTCCTGCAGCCAGCCCATGTTTTCAGACTGACCAAACCAGGTACCCAACGAAGCCGGAAACAGCAAGATGCTGCTCGCGAAAATCGCCGGAATAACACCGGCCATATTCACTTTCAGCGGCAAGTGGCTGGTCTGCGCGGCAAAGACCTTGCGGCCCTGCTGACGCTTGGCGTAGTGAACAGCAATACGACGCTGGCCACGCTCAATGAACACCACAAAACCGATAATCGCTACTGCCAGCAAACCGATGGCAACCAGGGCGAAAATGTTGATATCACCCTGACGTGCAGACTCGAAAGACTGCCCGATCGCTCTCGGAAGACCGGCGACGATACCTGCGAAAATCAACATCGAGATACCGTTACCAACACCACGCTCAGTAATCTGCTCACCCAGCCACATCATGAACATCGCACCAGCCACAAACGTGGATACCGCGACGAAATGGAAGCCAAAGTCACCAGTGAACGCAACACCCTGCCCCGCCAGGCCAACGGACATGCCGATAGCTTGAACCAGGGCGAGGATGACAGTGCCGTAGCGGGTGTACTGGCTAATCTTGCGACGGCCAGCTTCACCTTCCTTCTTCAACTGCTCCAGCTGCGGGCTGACGGCGGTCATCAGTTGCATGATGATCGATGCCGAAATGTACGGCATGATCCCCAGTGCAAAGATGCTCATCCGTTCCAGCGCGCCGCCGGAAAACATGTTGAACAAGCTAAGAATGGTCCCCTCATTCTGTCGAAACAGGTCTGCGAGTCGGTCCGGGTTGATACCTGGAACCGGGATGTGTGCGCCTATTCGGTAGACGATAATCGCCAGGAACAGAAAACGCAGACGAGCCCAAAGTTCAGACATACCGCCTTTGCCGAGCGCTGAGAGAGCACCTTGCTTAGCCATTTATTCCTCGAACTTGCCGCCAGCTGCTTCGATAGCCGAACGCGCACCTTTGGTGGCGCCGATTCCCTTGCCGATAGTGACAGCGCGAGTCACTTCACCGGACAGCATGATTTTCACACGCTGTACGTTGACGTTGATCACGTTGGCATCTTTCAGGGTCTGCACAGTAACGATGTCGCCTTCCACTTTAGCCAGCTCGGACAGACGCACTTCTGCGCGGTCCATGGCTTTCAGGGATACGAAACCGAACTTAGGCAGGCGACGATGCAGCGGCTGTTGACCGCCTTCAAAGCCTGGAGCAATGGTGCCACCGGAGCGGGAGGTTTGACCTTTGTGGCCACGGCCACCAGTCTTACCCAAACCGCTACCGATACCACGGCCCGGACGATGCTTTTCGCGACGGGAACCCGGCGCTGGACTCAGATCATTGAGTTTCATCGATTAACCCTCGACACGCAGCATGTAGTAAGCCTTGTTGATCATCCCGCGATTCTCGGGAGTATCCTGGACTTCTACAGTGTGACCGATGCGACGCAGACCCAAACCCTTAACGCACAATTTGTGGTTAGGGATGCGGCCGGTCATGCTTTTGATCAGCGTTACTTTAACGGTAGCCATGATCAGAAGATCTCCTTGACGCTTTTGCCACGCTTGGCGGCAATGGATTCAGGAGACTGCATTGCTTTCAAACCCTTGAAAGTGGCGTGAACCACGTTTACTGGGTTAGTCGAGCCGTAGCACTTGGCCAGAACGTTCTGAACGCCAGCAACTTCGAGGACAGCACGCATAGCGCCGCCAGCGATGATACCGGTACCTTCAGAAGCAGGCTGCATGTACACCTTCGAAGCGCCATGGGCGGACTTCATTGCGTACTGCAGAGTGGTGCCGTTCAGATCAACTTGGATCATGTTGCGACGAGCAGCTTCCATTGCCTTCTGGATCGCAGCAGGCACTTCACGTGACTTGCCACGGCCGAAGCCAACGCGCCCTTTACCATCACCTACCACGGTCAACGCGGTGAAAGTGAAGATACGGCCGCCTTTAACGGTTTTGGCTACGCGGTTAACTTGAACCAGCTTCTCAATGTAGCCTTCGTCGCGCTTTTGGTCGTTATTTGACATAACTTAGAACTCCAGCCCAGCTTCACGAGCAGCATCAGCCAGCGCCTTGACGCGACCGTGATACTTGAAGCCAGAGCGGTCGAAAGCCACCTGCGAGACGCCAGCGGCTTTAGCACGCGTAGCGACCAGCTGGCCAACCTTAGTGGCCGCGTCGATGTTGCCGGTGGCACCATCACGCAGTTCTTTATCCAAAGTCGAGGCGCTTGCCAGGACTTTGTTGCCGTCGGCCGAGATGACCTGGGCGTAGATGTGCTGCGACGAGCGGAACACGCAGAGACGCACGACTTCGAGTTCGTGCATTTTCAGGCGTGCTTTGCGAGCGCGACGCAGTCGAGTAACTTTTTTGTCGGTCATTTGCTATGCCCTACTTCTTCTTGGCTTCTTTACGACGGACGACTTCGTCCGCGTAGCGCACACCTTTGCCTTTGTACGGCTCTGGTGGACGGAAGTCGCGGATCTCAGCGGCCACCTGACCTACCAGCTGCTTATCGATGCCCTTGATCAGGATATCGGTTTGGCTAGGGGTCTCAGCGGTGATGCCTTCCGGCAGTTCGTAATCCACTGGGTGCGAGAAGCCAAGGGCCAGGTTCAAAACCGTGCCTTTTGCTTGCGCTTTGTAACCAACACCGACCAGCTGGAGCTTACGCTCGAAGCCTTGGCTTACGCCTTGGACCATGTTGTTTACCAACGCACGCGTGGTACCGGCCATTGCGCGAGTTTGTTGATCGCCATTGCGAGCAGCGAAACGCAGCTCACCAGCTTCTTCAACGATCTCAACGGACGAATGGATGTTCAGTTCAAGAGTACCCTTGGCACCCTTCACCGAAAGCTGTTGGCCTGCGAATTTTACTTCGACACCGGCTGGCAGCTTAACGGGGTTCTTAGCGACGCGAGACATGCTTATCCCCCCTTAGAACACAGTGCAAAGAACTTCGCCGCCGACACCGGCAGCGCGCGCAGCACGATCCGTCATCACACCTTTGTTGGTGGAGACGATAGACACGCCAAGACCGCCACGAACTTTCGGCAGATCTTCAACGGACTTGTACTGACGCAGGCCTGGACGGCTAACGCGCTTCACTTCCTCGATGACCGGACGGCCTTCGAAGTACTTCAGCTCGATGGACAGCAGTGGTTTGATTTCGCTGCTGATCTGATAACCCGCAATGTAGCCTTCGTCTTTCAGGACTTTGGCAACAGCTACCTTCAACGTGGAAGATGGCATGCTTACGACGGACTTTTCAGCCATCTGGGCATTACGGATACGAGTTAGCATGTCCGCTAACGGGTCCTGCATACTCATGGGCTAGACGCTCCTAATACAAAAAAATTAGCCTTGCGGCTACATATGTCGCTGAGTATCTCCGGGCATAGAAAACACGGGCTCAGGCGAGCCGGGTATTCTAGACACACTCCGGAAATGAAACAAGCCCCAAAAGGGGCTTGTTCCAGATTCAAGGTACCGGCGGTCAGTATCTTGCGATTCAGACCGTCCGGACTTTGAAAGTACTTACCAGCTGGCTTTAACCAGACCTGGTACGTCACCACGCATTGCCGCTTCACGCAGTTTGTTACGGCCGAGGCCGAACTTGCGGTAAACGCCGTGTGGACGACCGGTCAGGCGGCAGCGGTTACGCATGCGCGAGGCGCTTGCGTCACGTGGCTGCTTCTGCAGAGCTACTGTGGCTTCCCAACGTGCTTCTGGACTTGCGTTCAGATCAACGATGATTGCTTTCAGTGCTGCACGCTTCTTGGCGTACTTGGCAACCGTGAGCTGACGTTTCAGCTCGCGGTTTTTCATGCTCATCTTGGCCATGGTCCTACTCCAATCAGTTGCGGAACGGGAATTTGAAAGCACGCAACAGGGCGCGACCTTCATCATCGTTCTTGGCAGTGGTGGTCAGGGTGATGTCCAGACCGCGGAGAGCATCGATCTTGTCGTAGTCGATTTCCGGGAAGATGATCTGCTCTTTCACGCCCATGCTGTAGTTACCACGACCATCGAAGGACTTGGCATTCAGGCCGCGGAAGTCGCGGACCCGAGGCAGGGAGATCGACAGCAGACGATCCAGGAATTCGTACATACGCTCACGGCGCAGAGTCACTTTGACGCCGATCGGCCAACCTTCACGGACTTTAAAGCCAGCGATGGATTTCCGAGCGTAAGTCACAACGACTTTTTGACCGGTGATCTTTTCCAGGTCAGCAACAGCGTGCTCGATGACTTTTTTGTCGCCGATCGCTTCGCCCAGACCCATGTTCAGGGTGATTTTGGTAACGCGCGGAACTTCCATCACGTTCCCGAGCTTAAGTTCTTCCTTAAGCTTGGGGGCGATTTCCTTCCGGTAAATCTCTTGTAGTCGTGCCATGGTCTTATCTACCTAGCAGTGTTCAAGCATCAACCGCTTTTTGGGTCGACTTGAAGACACGAATTTTCTTACCGTCTTCTACTTTGAAACCAACGCGGTCAGCCTTGTTGGTTTCGCCGTTGAAGATGGCGACGTTAGAAGCGTGCAGTGGCGCTTCTTTCTCGACGATACCGCCTTGTACGCCCGACATAGGGTTAGGCTTGGTATGACGCTTGACCAGGTTCAGACCACCGACGACCAGACGGTCGTCAGCGAGAACCTTCAGCACCTTACCGCGCTTACCTTTGTCTTTGCCGGCGATCACGATGATCTCGTCGTCACGACGAATCTTTTGCATGTCGGATCTCCTTACAGCACTTCTGGGGCGAGCGAGACGATCTTCATGAACTTCTCAGTACGAAGTTCACGGGTCACTGGCCCAAAGATACGGGTGCCGATCGGCTCTTGCTTGTTGTTCAGAAGAACAGCAGCGTTGCCATCAAAGCGGATAATGGAGCCATCTGCACGGCGAACGCCGTGACGAGTGCGAACTACAACAGCAGTCATCACTTGGCCTTTTTTCACTTTACCGCGAGGAATTGCTTCCTTCACGGTAACTTTGATGATGTCACCGATACCAGCGTAACGACGATGGGAGCCACCCAGCACCTTGATGCACATAACACGGCGAGCGCCGCTGTTATCGGCCACATCGAGCATGGATTGAGTCTGAATCATATAATTTCTCCGACCCCTAGTCCTTAGACTTCCACAGCGCGTTCGAGAACATCAACCAGTGCCCAAGACTTGGTCTTGGCCAGCGGACGAGTTTCACGAATAGTGACTTTGTCGCCGATGTGGCACTGGTTGGTTTCGTCGTGCGCGTGCAGCTTAGTCGAACGCTTAACATATTTACCGTAGATCGGGTGCTTAACGCGACGCTCGATCAAAACGGTGATGGTTTTGTCCATCTTGTCGCTGACAACACGGCCAGTCAGCGTACGGACAGTCTTTTCGGCTTCAGCCATGATCACTTACCTGCCTGCTGGTTGAGCACAGTCTTCACGCGAGCGATGTCACGCTTAACTTGCGAGAGCAGATGAGACTGCCCCAACTGGCCAGTTGCTTTCTGCATGCGCAGATTGAACTGGTCGCGCAGCAGGCCGAGCAGTTGCTCGTTCAGCTGCTGTGCGGATTTTTCACGAAGTTCATTCGCTTTCATCACATCACCGTCCGTTTAACAAAGGCGGTGGCGAGCGGCAGCTTTGCAGCAGCCAGGGCAAAAGCCTCACGCGCCAGCTCTTCAGTTACACCCTCGATTTCATACAGGACTTTGCCTGGCTGAATCTGGGCTACCCAGTATTCCACGTTACCCTTACCTTTACCCATCCGAACTTCGAGGGGCTTTTTGGAGATCGGCTTGTCCGGGAATACACGGATCCAGATCTTGCCGCCACGTTTTACGTGACGGGTCAGAGCACGACGCGCTGACTCGATCTGACGAGCGGTGAGACGACCACGAGCTACAGACTTCAGCGCGAATTCGCCGAAGCTGACTTTGCTACCGCGCTGAGCCAGACCACGGTTGTGGCCTGTCATCTGCTTGCGGAACTTCGTACGCTTTGGTTGCAACATTTGGCGTACCCCTTACTTAGCAGCTTTTTTACGAGGCGCTGGTGCTTGTGGTTTCAGTTCTTCTTGGCGACCACCAATTACTTCGCCTTTGAAGATCCAAACCTTTACACCGATCACACCATAAGTGGTGTGAGCTTCGTAGTTGGCATAGTCGATGTCGGCACGCAGGGTGTGCAGTGGCACACGACCTTCGCGATACCATTCAGTACGTGCGATTTCAGCACCGCCGAGACGACCGCTCACTTGGATTTTGATGCCTTTGGCACCAATACGCATGGCGTTCTGTACGGCGCGCTTCATAGCGCGACGGAACATGACGCGACGCTCCAGCTGCTGAGCTACGCTCTGCGCAACCAGCATACCGTCGAGCTCCGGCTTGCGGATCTCTTCGATATTGATGTGCACAGGCACACCCATTTGCTTGGTCAGGTCCTGACGCAGTTTCTCAACATCTTCACCTTTCTTCCCGATAACGATACCTGGACGAGCGGTGTGGATGGTGATACGTGCAGTTTGTGCCGGACGATGGATATCGATACGGCTTACGGACGCGCTTTTTAGTTTGTCTTGGAGATACTCACGCACCTTCAGATCAGCGAACAAATAGTCCGCATAAGTCCGACCGTCTGCGTACCAGACGGAGGTGTGCTCCTTGACGATTCCCAGGCGAATGCCAATGGGATGTACTTTCTGACCCATCTCTTCGACTCCGTTACTTGTCAGCAACCTTGACAGTGATATGGCAAGACCGCTTGACGATGCGATCAGCACGGCCTTTGGCACGCGGCATGATACGCTTCAGCGAACGCCCTTCGTTGACGAAAACGGTGCTGACCTTCAGGTCATCAACGTCTGCGCCTTCGTTATGCTCGGCGTTGGCTACGGCCGACTCCAGCACTTTCTTCATGATCTCGGCGGCTTTCTTACTGCTGAAAGCCAACAGGTTGAGCGCTTCGCCCACCTTCTTCCCGCGGATCTGGTCGGCGACCAAGCGGGCTTTCTGGGCGGAGATTCGAGCGCCCGACAACTTAGCGGCTACTTCCATTTCCTTACCCCTTAACGCTTGGCTTTCTTGTCTGCCACGTGCCCACGATAAGTGCGGGTACCGGCAAACTCGCCTAGTTTGTGGCCGACCATGTCTTCGTTAACGAGAACTGGGACGTGTTGACGACCGTTGTGTACTGCGATGGTCAGACCGACCATTTGTGGCAGGATCATCGAACGACGCGACCAGGTCTTAACTGGTTTGCGATCGTTCTTTTCCGCCGCCACTTCGATCTTCTTCAGTAGGTGAAGATCAATAAAAGGACCTTTTTTCAGAGAACGTGGCACTGTCGTATCCCTCTATTTACTTGCGACGACGGACGATCATTTTGTCGGTACGCTTATTACCACGAGTCTTCGCGCCCTTAGTCGGGAAGCCCCATGGCGATACCGGATGACGACCACCAGAGGTACGACCTTCACCACCACCGTGTGGGTGGTCAACCGGGTTCATGGCAACACCACGAACGGTTGGGCGAACGCCACGCCAGCGTTTGGCACCAGCTTTACCCAGCGAACGCAGGCTGTGCTCGGAGTTCGAGACTTCACCCAGGGTCGCGCGGCATTCAGCCAGCACTTTACGCATCTCACCAGAACGCAGACGCAGGGTCACGTAGACACCTTCACGAGCGATCAGCTGAGCCGAAGCACCAGCGGAACGAGCGATTTGCGCGCCTTTACCTGGCTTCAATTCGATGCCGTGTACGGTGCTACCAACTGGAATGTTACGCAGTTGCAGAGCGTTGCCCGGCTTGATCGGTGCCAGAGCACCTGCGATCAGCTGGTCACCAGCACTCACGCCTTTAGGGGCGATGATGTAGCGACGCTCGCCATCTGCGTACAGCAGCAGAGCGATGTGAGCAGTACGGTTTGGATCGTATTCGATACGCTCGACAGTGGCAGCGATGCCATCTTTGTCGTTGCGACGGAAGTCGACCAGACGATAATGCTGTTTATGGCCACCACCGATGTGACGAGTGGTAATGCGACCATTGTTGTTACGACCACCAGTCTTCGATTTCTTCTCGAGCAGCGGTGCGTGAGGAGCGCCTTTATGCAGCTCCTGGTTGACCACCTTGACCACAAAACGGCGGCCAGGGGAAGTCGGTTTGCATTTAACGATTGCCATGATGCACCCCTTCCTTACTCAGCACTGCTGCTGAAATCGAGATCTTGGCCTGGCTGAAGGGAGATAACTGCCTTCTTCCAGTCATTACGCTTGCCCAGACCGCGAGCAGTGCGCTTGCTCTTACCCAGAACATTCAGGGTAGTAACACGCTCTACTTTCACGCTGAACAGGCTTTCGACGGCCTTCTTGATTTCCAGCTTGGTTGCGTCAGTTGCAACCTTGAAAACGAACTGGCCTTTCTTGTCAGCCAGAACCGTAGCCTTTTCGGAAACGTGCGGGCCAAGCAGAACTTTAAATACGCGTTCCTGGTTCATCCCAGCAGCTCCTCGAATTTCTTCACGGCCGACACGGTGATCAACACCTTGTCGTATGCGATCAGACTAACTGGATCGGAACCTTGCACGTCACGTACATCAACGTGTGGCAGGTTGCGAGCAGCCAGGTACAGGTTCTGATCAACAGCTTCAGACACGATCAAGACGTCAGTCAGGCCCATGCCGTTCAGCTTGTTCAGCAGATCTTTGGTTTTCGGTGCTTCAACAGCGAAGTCCTGAACCACGACCAGACGATCAGTACGCACGAGTTCAGCAAGGATGGAGCGCAGTGCTGCGCGGTACATCTTCTTGTTGAGCTTCTGAGTGTGATCCTGCGGACGAGCTGCGAAAGTGGTACCGCCGCCGCGCCAGATTGGGCTACGGATAGTACCGGCACGAGCACGGCCAGTACCTTTCTGACGCCAAGGGCGCTTACCGCCACCACGAACGTCGGAACGGGTCTTTTGCTGCTTGCTACCTTGACGGCCGCCGGCCATGTAGGCCACGACTGCTTGGTGAACGAGCGTCTCGTTGAATTCGCCGCCAAATGTCAGTTCGGAAACTTCGATCGCTTGAGCGTCATTTACATTTAATTGCATGTCAGCTTCCCCTTAACCGCGAGCCTTGGCCGCTGGACGTACAACCAGGTTGCCGCCAGTAGCGCCAGGAACAGCACCCTTGACCAACAACAGATTGCGTTCAGCGTCGACGCGCACTACTTCGAGGGACTGCACGGTCACGCGCTCAGCGCCCATATGACCGGACATTTTTTTGCCCTTGAATACACGACCAGGAGTCTGGCACTGGCCAATAGAGCCCGGGACGCGGTGGGAAACGGAGTTACCGTGAGTGTTGTCTTGGCCACGGAAATTCCAACGCTTGATCGTACCCTGGAAGCCTTTACCCTTGGACTGACCGGTTACATCAACCAGTTGACCAGCGGCGAAGATTTCAGCGTTGATCAGATCGCCAGCCTGGTAGTCGCCTTCTTCAAGACGGAACTCCATAACAGTGCGACCAGCTGCAACGTTTGCTTTAGCGAAGTGACCTGCTTGAGCAGCAGTCACGCGCGAAGCACGACGCTCGCCGACAGTGACTTGCACTGCACGATAGCCATCGGTTTCTTCAGTTTTGAACTGGGTGACGCGATTCGGTTCGATCTCAATGACCGTGACCGGAATGGAGACACCTTCTTCGGTGAAAATACGGGTCATACCGCATTTACGACCGACTACACCAATAGTCATGTTGTAAACCTCATGAGTGTACGGGGCTTTCACCCGCTATGGCCGCCCATTTCAGAGCGTTACACGACTAAGACCCAAGTCTTAGCCGAGGCTGATCTGTACTTCCACACCGGCCGCCAGATCAAGCTTCATAAGTGCATCAACGGTTTTATCCGTTGGCTGGACGATGTCCAGTACGCGCTTATGAGTACGGATCTCGTACTGGTCACGCGCGTCTTTGTTGACGTGCGGGGAGACCAGAACGGTGAACCGCTCTTTACGGGTAGGCAGTGGAATTGGACCACGCACTTGAGCACCAGTACGTTTCGCGGTTTCCACGATTTCCTGGGTGGATTGGTCGATCAGGCGATGGTCAAAAGCCTTCAACCTGATACGGATTTGCTGATTTTGCATTGGATTTCAGACTCCGGCTGCTATTCCCAGCGAGCGCAATACGCCCGTTAAAAGGAGGCGCAATTCTATAGACGCCCCAGATAGGTGTCAACCCAATAAAAAAAGCCCCCGCTGAGCGGGGGCTTTTTCAAAACCTCGAAGCTAACTCAAAAAAGAGCTTACTCGATGATTTTAGCTACAACGCCAGCACCAACGGTACGGCCGCCTTCACGGATAGCGAAGCGCAGACCGTCTTCCATTGCGATGGTTTTGATCAGGGTAACAGTCATTTGAATGTTATCGCCTGGCATTACCATTTCAACGCCTTCTGGCAATTCGCAGTTACCAGTCACGTCAGTAGTACGGAAGTAGAACTGTGGACGGTAGCCTTTGAAGAACGGAGTGTGACGACCGCCTTCTTCCTTGCTCAGAACGTAAACTTCTGCGGTGAACTTGGTGTGCGGCTTAACGGTACCTGGCTTAACCAGAACCTGACCACGTTCAACGTCATCACGCTTGGTGCCGCGCAGCAGTACGCCGCAGTTCTCGCCAGCACGACCTTCGTCGAGCAGCTTGCGGAACATTTCAACACCGGTGCAAGTGGTAACGGTGGTGTCACGCAGACCAACGATTTCCAGTGGGTCTTGAACGCGAACGATACCACGCTCGATACGACCAGTCACAACAGTACCGCGACCCGAGATCGAGAATACGTCTTCGATTGGCATCAGGAATGGCTTGTCGGTCAGACGAACTGGTTCTGGGATGTAGCTGTCCAGAGTTTCAACCAGTTTACGAACGGCAGTGGTGCCCATTTCGTTGTCGTCTTTGCCTTCCAGCGCCATACGAGCAGAACCGATGATGATCGGAGTGTCGTCGCCTGGGAAGTCGTAAGTGCTCAGCAGATCGCGCACTTCCATCTCAACCAGTTCCAGCAGCTCAGCGTCGTCTACCAGGTCAGCCTTGTTCAGGAAAACCACGATGTACGGAACGCCTACCTGACGGGACAGCAGGATGTGCTCACGGGTTTGTGGCATCGGACCATCAGCGGCCGAGCAAACCAGGATCGCGCCGTCCATCTGGGCAGCACCAGTGATCATGTTCTTCACATAGTCAGCGTGACCTGGGCAGTCAACGTGAGCGTAGTGACGAATCTTCGAGTTGTACTCGACGTGCGCGGTGTTGATGGTGATACCACGAGCTTTTTCTTCTGGTGCGCTGTCGATTTTATCGAAATCAACGATTGCGGAACCGAATACTTCGGAGCAAACGCGAGTCAGAGCAGCAGTCAGAGTGGTTTTACCGTGGTCAACGTGACCGATGGTGCCAACGTTGACGTGCGGTAGGGAACGATCAAATTTTTCTTTAGCCACGACAATTAACTCCTTGCCTAAAGGACTGAATCAGCCTTGTTTTTTGGATACAGTTTCAGCGATGTGCGCCGGAGCTGTGTTGTATTTTTTGAATTCCATAGAGTAGCTTGCGCGACCCTGGGACATGGAGCGAACGTCGGTCGCATAACCGAACATCTCACCCAACGGAACCTCGGCGCGAATCACTTTGCCGGAAACCGTGTCTTCCATACCCAAGATCATGCCGCGACGACGGTTAAGGTCGCCCATGACATCACCCATATAGTCTTCAGGTGTAACAACTTCTACCGCCATGATTGGCTCAAGCAACTCACCACCGCCCTTCTGGGCCAGTTGCTTGGTTGCCATGGAAGCAGCCACCTTGAACGCCATCTCGTTGGAGTCGACGTCGTGGTAAGAACCGTCAAAAACGGTTGCTTTCAGGCCGATCAGCGGATAGCCGGCGACAACACCGTTCTTCATCTGCTCTTCGATACCCTTCTGGATAGCAGGGATGTATTCCTTAGGAACAACACCACCTACTACTTCGTTCACGAATTGCAGACCTTCCTGACCTTCGTCAGCAGGAGCAAAACGGATCCAGCAGTGACCGAACTGACCACGACCGCCGGACTGACGAACGAACTTGCCTTCGATTTCACAGTTCTTCGTGATGCGCTCACGATAGGAAACCTGAGGCTTACCGATGTTGGCTTCGACGTTGAACTCACGGCGCATCCGGTCAACCAGGATGTCCAGGTGCAACTCGCCCATGCCGGAGATGATCGTTTGACCAGTCTCTTCATCAGTCTTGACGCGGAAAGATGGATCTTCCTGAGCAAGTTTGCCCAGAGCGATACCCATTTTTTCCTGGTCATCCTTGGTCTTAGGCTCTACGGCAACCGAAATAACCGGCTCCGGGAAGTCCATGCGAACCAGGATGATTGGCTTAGCAGCGTCGCACAAAGTTTCACCAGTGGTGACGTCCTTCATGCCGATCAGGGCCGCGATGTCACCAGCGCGCACTTCCTTGATCTCTTCACGGGCGTTTGCGTGCATTTGCACCATACGACCCACGCGCTCTTTCTTACCTTTAACCGAGTTGATCACGCCGTCGCCGGAGGCCAACACGCCCGAGTAAACGCGGACGAAAGTCAAGGTACCCACGAATGGGTCGGTTGCGATCTTGAACGCCAGAGCCGAGAACGGCTCGCTGTCATCGGCGTGACGCTCCATCTCTTCTTCCTCGTTATCAGGGTTGGTACCCTTGATAGCAGGAATGTCGGTTGGAGCAGGCAGGTAGTCGATAACGGCGTCGAGAACCAGGGGAACACCCTTGTTCTTGAAGGAAGAACCACAAACAGCCAAGACGATCTCACCAGCGATAGTACGCTGACGCAGAGCGGCCTTGATTTCCGCGTTGGTGAGTTCTTCACCTTCGAGGTACTTGTTCATCAGCTCTTCGCTGGCTTCGGCAGCAGCCTCAACCATGTTGTTACGCCACTCGTCAGCCAGCTCCTGCAGTTCAGCAGGGATAGGCTTACGAACAGGAACCATACCTTTGTCAGCGTCATTCCAGTAGACGGCTTCCATGGCGATCAGATCGATCTGGCCCTGGAAGTTATCTTCGGAACCGATTGCCAATTGAATTGGCACCGGAGTGTGACCCAGACGCTGCTTGATCTGACCGATCACGCGCAGGAAGTTGGCACCAGCACGGTCCATCTTGTTTACGTAAACAAGACGTGGAACGCCGTATTTGTTGGCTTGACGCCATACGGTTTCCGACTGAGGCTCAACACCCGAGGTACCGCAGAACACAACGACAGCGCCGTCGAGTACACGCAGGGAACGCTCAACTTCAATGGTGAAGTCTACGTGGCCTGGGGTATCGATAACGTTGAAGCGGTGCTCGTCTTTGTACTGCTTCTCGGAACCTTTCCAGAAGGCGGTAATAGCAGCAGAAGTAATGGTAATACCACGCTCCTGCTCCTGAACCATCCAGTCTGTGGTCGCGGCGCCGTCATGCACCTCGCCCATCTTGTGACTTTTGCCGGTGTAAAAAAGGACGCGCTCGGTGGTGGTGGTTTTACCAGCATCCACGTGAGCAACGATACCAATGTTACGGTAGCGATTAATCGGTGTAGTACGAGCCATAAAGCCCTCGCAAATTGAGTGACGCTGGATTTAGAAGCGGTAGTGCGAGAAAGCCTTGTTAGCTTCAGCCATACGGTGCACGTCTTCACGCTTCTTAACAGCAGCGCCTTTACCTTCAGCAGCGTCCAACAGTTCGCCAGCCAAACGCAGAGCCATAGACTTCTCGCCACGCTTACGGGCGAAGTCTACCAACCAGCGCATTGCCAGGGCGTTACGACGGGACGGACGAACTTCAACCGGAACCTGGTAAGTAGCACCGCCTACACGGCGCGACTTCACTTCGACCAGCGGAGCGATGGCGTCGAGAGCTTTCTCGAAGATTTCCAGGGGGTCGCTGTTCTTGCGTTCTTTAACCTTTTCCAGCGCGCCATAAACGATACGCTCGGCAACGGCTTTCTTGCCGCTTTCCATCACGTGGTTCATGAACTTGGCCAGGATTTGGCTTCCGTATTTTGGATCGTCAAGCACTTCGCGCTTGGCTGCTACGCGTCTTCTTGGCATGGATAAGCCCTCAAACGGTCTTCAGGTTCGCTCGGAATCGGTGCCCTTTCGGGACGCCTCCGACCTTACTCTTATCGACTCAGAAAATAAGATGATTCAGTTTTACAAAAAGCCGCTACTACTTAGGCTTCTTGGTACCGTACTTCGAACGACCCTGGTTACGACCTTTAACGCCGGAAGTATCCAAGGAGCCGCGTACGGTGTGGTAACGAACACCTGGCAAGTCTTTTACACGACCGCCGCGGATCAGTACCACGCTGTGCTCTTGCAGGTTGTGGCCTTCACCGCCGATGTACGAGGAAACCTCGAAACCGTTGGTCAGACGCACACGGCATACTTTACGCAGTGCCGAGTTAGGTTTTTTCGGCGTAGTGGTATACACGCGAGTGCATACGCCACGACGTTGCGGGCAGTTCTGCAGCGCAGGTACGTCGGATTTCTCGACGATACGCTTACGCGGCTGACGTACCAGCTGGTTGATAGTTGCCATCTACTAGCTCCACTGTTGTCTTGCGACGCTATTGTCTTGCAAGAAAAGCAAAATGGCAGGAACGAATTCCCGCCAAATTTAGGGGTACAAGAGTCTAAAGAGGATCTTGCCCCCAGTCAAGGCAAGGCCCCGACCTCCCCTCTCAACGAACCGGGGCAAAACTGCCTCGATCCGACGAATGGGGGCTGCCAGGGCCCAGACTTATTTATCGCAGAACTCAGTTACCGCTTGAGTTCAGCGCTTCGGTCAGTGCAGCTTCCACTTCACTGGCGCTTACGCGCAACGGCTTGTCAGCATCACGGCGGCGCTTGCGCTCGCTGTGGTAAGCCAAACCGGTACCGGCTGGGATCAGACGACCCACAACCACGTTTTCTTTCAGGCCGCGCAGGTAATCGCGCTTGCCGGTTACCGCTGCTTCGGTCAGTACGCGAGTGGTCTCCTGGAAGGAGGCCGCCGAGATGAACGACTCAGTGGACAACGACGCCTTGGTGATACCCAGCAGTACACGAGTAAATTTGGAAACAAATTTCTCGTCGGCTGCCAGACGTTCGTTTTCTACCAGTACGTGAGTCAGTTCCATCTGGTCGCCCTTGATGAAACTGGAATCGCCGGATTCAGCGATTTCAACTTTACGCAGCATCTGACGCAGGATGGTCTCGATGTGCTTATCGTTGATCTTCACGCCTTGCAGACGGTAAACGTCCTGGATCTCGTTAACGATGTACTTGGCCAGCGCACTCACACCCAGCAGACGCAGGATGTCGTGTGGATCGCTCGGACCGTCGGAGATAACTTCGCCGCGGTTTACCTGTTCGCCTTCGAACACGTTCAGGTGACGCCACTTCGGAATCAGCTCTTCATACGGATCGCTACCGTCGTTCGGGGTAATGACCAGACGGCGCTTGCCCTTGGTCTCTTTACCGAACGCGATGGTGCCGCTGACTTCAGCCAGAATCGACGCTTCTTTCGGACGACGAGCTTCGAACAAGTCGGCAACACGCGGCAGACCACCGGTGATGTCACGGGTCTTCGAAGTCTCTTGCGGGATACGCGCGATAACGTCACCGATCGCGATCTTCGCACCATCCGCCACACCGACCAGGGCGTTGGCTGGCAGGAAGTACTGAGCGATTACGTCAGTGCCTGGCAGCAACAGATCCTTGCCGTTGTCATCGACCATCTTCACGGCAGGACGGATGTCTTTACCGGCAGCTGGACGATCTTTCGCGTCGAGGACTTCAATGTTGGTCATACCGGTCAATTCGTCAGTCTGACGCTTGATCGTGATGCCTTCTTCCATGCCCACGTAGGTCACGGTACCTTTCATTTCGGTAACGATTGGGTGAGTGTGCGGATCCCACTTGGCCACGATTGCGCCAGCGTCGACCTTGTCACCTTCTTTAACCGAAATCACAGCACCATACGGCAGCTTGTAGCGCTCACGCTCACGACCGTAGTCATCAGCGATTGCCAGCTCACCGGAACGGGACACCGCAACCAGGCAACCATCCACTCGCTCAACGTGCTTGAGGTTGTGCAGGCGGACGGTACCGCCATTCTTCACCTGAACGCTGTCGGCTGCGGAGGTCCGGCTTGCCGCACCACCGATGTGGAATGTACGCATGGTCAGCTGGGTACCCGGCTCACCGATGGACTGGGCAGCGATAACGCCGACCGCTTCACCGATGTTCACCTGGTGACCACGAGCCAAGTCACGGCCATAGCACTTGGCGCAAATGCCGAAGCGGGTTTCGCAGCTGATCGGCGAGCGAACGATCACTTCGTCGATGCTGTTGAGTTCGATGAACTCGACCCACTTCTCGTCAACCAGGGTGCCGGCAGGAACGATAATTTCCTCGGTACCTGGCTTGAATACGTCACGGGCAATAACACGACCCAATACGCGCTCACCCAGCGGCTCTACAACGTCACCGCCTTCAATGTGCGGTGTCATCAGCAGGCCGTGTTCGGTGCCGCAATCGATCTCGGTTACAACCAGATCTTGTGCAACGTCTACCAGACGACGAGTCAGGTAACCGGAGTTAGCGGTTTTCAACGCGGTATCCGCCAGACCTTTACGAGCACCGTGAGTAGAGATGAAGTACTGAAGTACGCTCAAACCTTCACGGAAGTTCGCAGTAATCGGCGTTTCGATGATGGAACCGTCCGGCTTGGCCATCAGGCCACGCATACCGGCGAGCTGACGGATCTGCGCAGCAGAACCCCGTGCGCCCGAGTCGGCCATCATGTACATCGAGTTGAAAGACTCTTGATCGACTTCTACGCCATGACGGTCGATAACCTTCTCTTTCGAGAGGTTAGCCATCATCGCCTTCGACACTTCGTCGTTGGCCTTGGACCAAAGGTCGATCACTTTGTTGTACTTCTCGCCCTGGGTTACCAGGCCGGAGGCGTACTGGCTTTCGATCTCTTTCACTTCATCGGTGGCAGCACTGATGATGCGGGCTTTTTCATCCGGGATAACGAAGTCGTTAACACCGATGGAAACGCCGGAAATGGTCGAATAGGCAAAACCGGTGTACATCAACTGGTCAGCGAAGATCACGGTCTCTTTCAGACCAACCACGCGGTAGCACTGGTTGATCAGCTTGGAGATCGCCTTTTTCTTCATCGGCAGGTTGACGACGTCGTAAGACAAACCTTTTGGCACAACCTGGTACAACAGCGCACGGCCGACAGTGGTGTCGACGATACGGACATTGCTCACGCTGCCGCCGTCACGGTCGTTCACGGTTTCGTGAATCCGCACTTTGACCTTGGCGTGCAGTGCGGCTTCGCCGGCACGGAACACACGGTCAACTTCCTGCAGGTCAGCGAACACACGACCTTCGCCCTTGGCGTTGATCGCTTCACGGGTCATGTAGTACAGACCCAGTACAACGTCCTGCGACGGAACGATGATTGGCTCACCGTTGGCTGGCGACAGGATGTTGTTGGTCGACATCATCAACGCACGCGCTTCCAACTGGGCTTCCAGTGTCAGCGGTACGTGCACGGCCATTTGGTCGCCGTCGAAGTCGGCGTTGTACGCAGCACAGACCAGAGGGTGCAGCTGGATAGCCTTGCCTTCGATCAGTACCGGCTCAAACGCCTGGATACCCAGACGGTGAAGGGTCGGTGCACGGTTGAGGAGAACCGGGTGTTCGCGGATCACTTCAGCGAGAACGTCCCAAACCTCTGGCAGTTCGCGCTCGACCATTTTCTTGGCCGCTTTGATCGTGGTCGCGAGACCGCGCATTTCCAGCTTGCCGAAGATGAACGGCTTGAACAGCTCAAGGGCCATCTTCTTAGGCAGACCGCACTGGTGCAGACGCAGGGTCGGGCCTACGGTAATTACCGAACGACCGGAGTAGTCAACACGCTTACCGAGCAAGTTCTGACGGAAACGACCTTGCTTACCCTTGATCATGTCAGCCAGGGATTTCAGAGGACGCTTGTTCGAACCGGTGATAGCGCGGCCACGACGACCGTTGTCGAGCAGGGCATCGACGGCTTCTTGCAACATACGCTTTTCGTTGCGCACGATGATGTCCGGAGCGGACAGATCGAGCAGGCGCTTCAAGCGGTTGTTACGGTTGATCACGCGGCGGTACAGGTCGTTGAGGTCGGACGTCGCGAAACGACCACCGTCCAACGGTACCAGCGGACGCAGGTCTGGCGGCAGAACCGGCAGAACGGTCAGCACCATCCACTCTGGCAAGTTGCCGGAACCCTGGAAGGCTTCCATCAACTTCAGACGCTTGGACAGCTTCTTGATTTTGGTTTCGGAGTTGGTTTGCGGAATTTCTTCACGCAGACGGCCAATCTCGTGTTCCAGGTCGATAGCGTGCAGCAGTTCGCGGACAGCTTCGGCACCCATGCGGGCATCGAAATCGTCGCCGAACTCTTCCAGCGCTTCGAAGTACTGCTCGTCGTTCAGCAGCTGACCTTTTTCAAGGGTGGTCATGCCTGGATCGATAACGACATAGCTCTCGAAGTAGAGAACGCGTTCGATATCACGCAGGGTCATGTCCATCAGCAAGCCGATACGGGACGGCAGCGATTTCAGGAAC
This sequence comes from Pseudomonas sp. Pse79, assembly GCF_024519615.1. NCBI lineage: Bacteria > Pseudomonadati > Pseudomonadota > Gammaproteobacteria > Pseudomonadales > Pseudomonadaceae > Pseudomonas > Pseudomonas sp. Pse79. The sequence goes on along the minus strand of NZ_JALJRR010000033.1, from coordinate 11,262 downwards.
CAGATGTGGGCAACCGGCGAAGCCAGTTCGATGTGCGCCATGCGCTCACGACGAACCTTGGCCAGTGCAACTTCAACGCCGCACTTCTCGCAGATCACACCACGGTGCTTCAAGCGCTTGTACTTACCGCACAGGCACTCGTAATCCTTTACCGGGCCAAAGATCTTGGCGCAGAACAGGCCGTCACGCTCGGGTTTGAACGTACGGTAGTTGATGGTTTCCGGCTTTTTAACTTCACCGAACGACCACGAACGGATCATCTCAGGCGATGCCAGTCCAATACGGATGGCGTCGAACTCTTCGACTTGACCCTGGTTTTTCAGCAAATTCAGTAGGTCTTTCAAGGCCTTTCCTCCTGGCGGAGCAGAGAGCGGGCCAAATAGCCCCGCTCTCGATTCGCGTCACGTGTTATTCGGTTTCCAGATCGATATCGATGCCGAGGGAACGAATTTCTTTGATCAACACGTTGAAGGACTCGGGCATGCCCGGCTCCATACGGTGATCGCCGTCCACGATGTTTTTGTACATCTTGGTCCGACCGTTCACATCGTCCGACTTCACTGTGAGCATTTCTTGCAGAGTGTAAGCAGCACCGTATGCTTCCAGTGCCCAGACCTCCATCTCCCCGAAACGCTGACCACCGAACTGAGCCTTACCACCCAGCGGCTGCTGGGTAACCAGGCTGTACGAACCGGTAGAACGAGCGTGCATCTTGTCGTCTACCAAGTGGTTCAGCTTCAGCATGTACATGTAGCCAACAGTAACCGGGCGCTCGAACTTGTTGCCGGTGCGGCCGTCGAACAGCTGCATCTGGCCGCTTTCGGGCAGGTCTGCCAGTTTCAGCATGGCCTTGATTTCGCTTTCCTTGGCACCGTCGAACACCGGGGTAGCCATTGGAACGCCGCCGCGCAGGTTCTTCGCCAGATCCAGGATTTCCTGGTCGGAGAAGGTATCCAGCTCTTCTTTGCGGCCGCCGATCTCGTTGTAGATCTCGTGCAGGAACTTGCGCAGGTCAGCAACCTTGCGCTGCTCTTCGATCATACGGTTGATCTTCTCGCCCAGACCTTTGGCCGCGAGGCCCAGGTGGGTTTCGAGGATCTGACCAACGTTCATACGCGAAGGTACGCCCAACGGGTTGAGGACGACGTCGACCGGGGTGCCATTGGCATCGTGCGGCATGTCTTCAACCGGCATGATCACGGAGACCACACCCTTGTTACCGTGACGACCGGCCATCTTGTCGCCCGGTTGGATGCGGCGACGGATTGCCAGGTAAACCTTGACGATTTTCAGCACGCCTGGAGCCAGGTCATCGCCCTGCTGCAGTTTGCGCTTCTTGTCTTCGAACTTGTCGTCCAGCAGACGGCGGCGATCGACGATGTAGGCCTGGGCCTTCTCGAGCTGCTCGTTCAGAGCGTCTTCAGCCATGCGCAGTTTGAACCACTGGCCGTGCTCAAGACCGTCGAGGACTTCGTCGGTGATGTCCTGACCTTTCTTCAGGCCCGCGCCGCCTTCGGCCTTGTGGCCTACCAGAGCGGAACGCAGACGTTCGAAGGTCGCGCCTTCAACGATCCGGAACTCTTCGTTCAGGTCCTTGCGGATCTCGTCGAGCTGGGTCTTCTCGATGGACAGTGCACGAGCATCACGCTCAACACCGTCGCGGGTGAAGACCTGTACGTCGATGACAGTACCTTTGGTACCGGTCGGTACGCGCAGGGAGGTGTCTTTAACGTCGCTGGCTTTTTCACCGAAGATGGCACGCAACAGCTTCTCTTCCGGAGTCAGTTGGGTCTCGCCTTTCGGAGTGACCTTACCGACCAGGATGTCGCCTGCGCCAACTTCAGCACCTACGTAAACGATACCGGCTTCGTCCAGCTTGTTCAGTGCAGCTTCACCCACATTCGGGATGTCTGCAGTGATTTCCTCTGGCCCAAGCTTGGTATCACGCGCCACACAGGTCAGTTCCTGGATGTGGATCGTGGTGAAGCGGTCTTCTTGAACCACACGCTCGGACAGGCAGATGGAGTCTTCGAAGTTGAAGCCGTTCCATGCCATGAACGCGATACGCATGTTCTGGCCCAGCGCCAGTTCACCCATGTCGGTGGACGGGCCGTCAGCCATGATGTCGCTGCGCTGAACGCGATCACCCTTACGCACCAGCGGACGCTGGTTGATGCAGGTGTTCTGGTTCGAGCGGGTGTATTTGGTCAGGTTGTAGATGTCGACACCGGCTTCGCCAGTTTCAACTTCGTCATCGGCAACACGCACCACGATACGGCTGGCATCAACGGAGTCGATCACGCCGCCACGACGAGCCACGACGCAAACGCCGGAGTCACGGGCTACGTTACGCTCCATGCCGGTACCTACCAGCGGCTTGTCAGCACGCAGAGTCGGTACAGCTTGACGCTGCATGTTGGAACCCATCAACGCACGGTTGGCGTCATCGTGCTCCAGGAACGGGATCAGCGACGCGGCGACCGAAACTACCTGCTTGGGCGATACGTCCATCAAGGTGACGTCTTCCGGCGCCTTGACGGTGAACTCGTTCAAGTGACGAACAGCTACCAGCTCGTCGACCAGGACCTTCTTCTCGTTCATCGTGGCCGAAGCCTGAGCGATCACGTGATCGGCTTCTTCGATGGCGGACAGGAATACGATCTCGTCGGTGACCAGAGCGTCTTTCACCACACGGTACGGGCTCTCAAGGAAGCCGTACTGGTTGGTGCGCGCATAGGCGGCCAGGGAGTTGATCAGACCGATGTTCGGACCTTCCGGCGTTTCGATCGGGCAAACACGACCGTAGTGCGTCGGGTGTACGTCACGAACTTCGAAGCCAGCACGCTCACGGGTCAGACCGCCCGGGCCCAGTGCAGATACACGGCGCTTGTGGGTGATCTCGGAGAGCGGGTTGTTCTGGTCCATGAACTGCGAGAGCTGGCTGGAACCGAAGAACTCTTTCACCGCCGCAGCCACTGGCTTGGCGTTGATCAGGTCTTGCGGCATCAGGCCTTCGCTTTCAGCCATCGACAGACGCTCTTTGACCGCACGCTCAACACGTACCAGGCCAACGCGGAACTGGTTCTCGGCCATTTCGCCTACGCAGCGAACACGACGGTTACCCAGGTGGTCGATGTCATCGACGATGCCTTTGCCGTTACGGATGTCGACCAGAGTCTTCAGGACCGCAACGATGTCTTCCTTGCACAGCACGCCCGAACCTTCGATCTCGGTACGACCGATACGACGGTTGAACTTCATCCGGCCGACCGCAGACAGGTCATAGCGCTCAGGGCTGAAGAACAGGTTGTTGAACAGGGTTTCGGCAGCGTCTTTGGTCGGTGGCTCGCCAGGACGCATCATGCGATAGATCTCGACCAGCGCTTCCAATTGGTTGCTGGTGGAGTCGATCTTCAAGGTGTCGGAGACGAACGGACCGCAGTCGATATCGTTGGTGTACAAGGTCTCGATGCGAACAACCTGGGCCTTGGCGATTTTTGCCAGGATCTCGGTGTTCAGCTCGGTGTTGCACTCAGCCAGGATTTCGCCTGTGGCCGGGTGAACGATGACCTTGGCGGTCGTGCGACCCAGGACGTAGTCCAGAGGCACTTCCAGCGACTTGATACCGGCTTTTTCGATCTGGTTGATGTGGCGCGCAGTGATACGGCGGCCGGCTTCAACGATGACCTTGCCATTTTCGTCCTGGATGTCCAGGACAGCAATTTCACCACGCAGACGCGAAGCGATCAGTTCCAGGCTGAGGGTTTCGTCCTTCAGGCTGAACACGTTGGTGGTGTAGAAAGCATCAAGCACTTGCTCAGTGGTATAGCCGAGCGCGCGCAGCAGTACCGAGGCCGGCAGCTTGCGACGACGGTCGATACGCACGAACACGCAGTCTTTCGGGTCGAACTCGAAGTCCAACCACGAACCACGGTACGGAATGATCCGCGCGGAGTACAGGAGCTTACCGGAGCTGTGCGTCTTGCCGCGGTCGTGGTCGAAGAACACGCCCGGGGAACGGTGCAGCTGGGAAACGATAACACGCTCGGTACCGTTGATAACGAAGGTACCGTTTTCAGTCATCAGTGGGATTTCGCCCATGTAGACTTCTTGCTCTTTGATGTCCTTGATCGCTTTGTTCGACGATTCTTTGTCGAAAATGATCAGACGGACTTTTACCCGCAAAGGTACGGCGTACGTAACACCGCGCAACACGCATTCTTTGACATCAAATGCCGGTTCGCCCAGGCGATAACCGACGTACTCCAGCGCAGCATTGCCGGAGTAGCTGATGATCGGGAAAACGGATTTGAAGGCCGCATGCAGGCCCACGTCGCGGAACTGATCTTTGGTCGCTCCCGCCTGCAAGAATTCACGATACGAATCCAGCTGGATAGCCAGAAGGTACGGGACATCCATGACGTCCGGCAACTTGCTAAAGTCCTTGCGGATACGTTTTTTCTCAGTATATGAGTAAGCCATCAGCGTTCCCCAGCTTGGTCACCTGCTTGTTTGGCCCTCCCGACGGGAGCAGCCAGAAAATCTTGCAAACCCCTTGGTTTGCACCACCGCACCGGGTGGCTACAGCACGTTAATGGCGGCGACCGAGTCGACAGCCAAGAACGGAAAAAGGCCGGTGGCAAGAGCCACCAGCCATCAGCCTTCAGCTTAACGCTTGGGCTGGAGACGCAAGGTCGATGCTTACTTCAGCTCGACTTTAGCGCCTGCTTCTTCCAGAGTTGCTTTGGCTTTGTCAGCTGCGTCTTTGGCAACAGCTTCCAGAACCATGGCAGGAGCGCCGTCAACTACAGCCTTGGCTTCTTTCAGGCCCAGACCGGTCAGTTCACGAACTGCCTTGATCACGTTTACTTTCTTCTCGCCAGCTTCCAGCAGCATGACGTTGAATTCGGTTTGCTCTTCAGCAACAGCAGCAACAGCGGCTGGGCCAGCGGAAGCAGCGGCAGCAGAAACGCCGAATTTTTCTTCGAAAGCTTTGATCAGCTCAACAACCTGCAGAACCGACATTTCAGCTACGGCGTTGAGGATATCTTCTTGGGAGATAGACATTACTGTATTTCCTGAATTGGGGGACGGCCTACGCGGCCATCGAAATAAACAAAAATACGCGAGAGAAAATGCTCAGCCTTAGGCTGCGGCAGCTTCTTTTTGCTCGCGAACTGCAGCCAGAGTACGAGCCAGCTTGCTGGTAGCGCCTTGAATCACGCTCATCAGTTGCGAAATAGCTTCGTCACGGGTCGGCAGTGTTGCCAGTACGTCGATTTGGTTAGCTGCGAGGAACTTGCCCTCGAACGCAGCTGCCTTGATCTCGAACTTGTCCTGACTCTTGGCGAACTCTTTGAACAAACGGGCAGCAGCGCCTGGATGTTCTTTGGAGAACGCGATCAGAGTCGGGCCGGTGAACACGTCGTTGAGGACACTGTATTCAGTGTCAGCAACAGCGCGCTTGAGCAGGGTGTTACGTACAACACGTACGTATACGCCAGCTTCACGAGCCTCTTTACGGAGTCCGGTCATAGCGCCTACTGTCACACCACGGGCATCAGCCACGACAGCGGACAGAGCAGCTTTGGCAGCCTCGTTGACTTCAGCGACGATGGCCTTCTTGTCTTCGAGATTAATTGCCACGGGTTTAACTCCTGCTTGTTACCGTTTCATCTGGCCGAAGCCGGATGTCGTTTTGGTGTCTGATTCGGTAAGGAACCGGGAGCACCATCTGCGTAGGCTTGAGGTTTAAGACTTGCGTCGCCTACGGTCTTGGATAGCCCCCGCCAGGCAGGGACCCCAATTTTTTCAATTGGCGCGATCGCTCACGCCAACTTGTGTCTTATACGTCCAGCGAGCCTTGGTCGATGACCAGACCTGGGCCCATAGTGGTGCTCAGGGTAACGCGCTTGACGTAGATGCCTTTCGAGGAAGCTGGTTTGATACGCTTCAGATCAGCGATCAGGGCTTCAACGTTTTCCTTCAGCTTGACGGCATCGAAGCCGACTTTGCCAACGGAAGTGTGAATGATGCCGTTTTTGTCGGTGCGATAACGAACCTGACCAGCCTTGGCGTTTTTAACCGCGGTAGCGACGTCTGGGGTTACGGTGCCGACTTTTGGGTTAGGCATCAGGCCACGTGGACCAAGGATCTGACCCAACTGACCTACAACGCGCATTGCATCCGGGGAAGCAATAACGACGTCATAGCTCAGGTCGCCGCCTTTCATTTCGGCAGCCAGGTCGTCCATGCCAACGCGATCGGCGCCGGCGGCCAGAGCAGCTTCAGCTGCTGGACCTTGGGTGAAGACAGCAACACGTACAGTCTTGCCAGTACCGTGTGGCAGCACAGTAGCGCTACGAACGACCTGGTCGGATTTACGTGGGTCAACACCCAGGTTCACAGCAACGTCAACCGACTCGCTGAACTTGACAGTCGACAGCTCGGTCAGCAGGGCAGCAGCGTCTACAAAGTTGTAGGCCTTGCCTGCTTCGATTTTGCCGGCGATAGCCTTTTGGCGCTTGGTCAGCTTAGCCATTACACACCCTCCACGTTAAGGCCCATGCTACGAGCAGAACCGGCGATGGTACGCACGGCTGCATCCATATCAGCTGCAGTCAGATCCGCGTTTTTGGTTTTCGCGATTTCTTCCAGCTGAGCACGAGTCACGGTGCCAACCTTAACGGTGTTAGGACGAGCGGAACCGCTAGTCAGACCAGCAGCTTTCTTCAACAGAACCGAAGCCGGGGTCGACTTGGTTTCGAAGGTGAAGCTACGGTCGCTGTATACAGTGATGATCACTGGAGTCGGCAGACCTGGCTCAAGACCCTGAGTACGGGCGTTGAAGGCCTTGCAGAATTCCATGATGTTCACGCCGTGCTGACCCAGAGCTGGACCGACGGGTGGGCTAGGGTTGGCCTGAGCGGCCTTCACTTGCAGCTTGATGTAAGCGGTAATCTTCTTGGCCATGAGGCACTCCAATTACGGGTTCGAACGCCTCGAAAGGCTCCCCGGTTACTTGCGCGTTTATCCCAGTGACGACAAAACCCCACAGCCTAGGCTGCGGGGTTGGGATGCTTGCTCAGTTAGACCTTTTCGACCTGACTGAACTCCAACTCTACCGGAGTAGAGCGTCCGAAAATAAGCACTGCCACTTGGATCCGGCTCTTTTCGTAGTTAACTTCTTCGACGGTGCCGTTGAAATCAGCAAACGGACCATCGGTGACACGAACAACCTCACCTGGCTCGAACAACGTCTTCGGCTTAGGCTTGTCGCTACCGTCAGCAACACGACGCAGAATCGCTTCTGCTTCTTTGTCGGTGATCGGAGCAGGCTTATCGGCAGTACCGCCAATGAAGCCCATGACACGAGGGGTATCCTTGACCAAGTGCCAAGTACCTTCATTCATGTCCATCTGAACCAGCACGTAGCCTGGGAAGAACTTGCGTTCACTCTTGCGCTTCTGCCCATTCCGCATTTCAACCACTTCTTCAGTGGGAACCAGAATTTCGCCGAAGCCATCTTCCATGCCTGCCAGCTTTACGCGCTCCAGCAAAGAGCGCATAACATGCTTCTCGTAACCCGAGTAAGCATGCACAACGTACCAACGCTTAGCCACGGGACACCCTTAGCCAACAATCAAGGAAACAAGCCAGCCGAGCAGGGAATCAAGCCCCCACAACAGCAACGCCATAACCAGAACAACAGCCACAACAATCAACGTGGTCTGCGTGGTTTCTTGGCGAGTCGGCCAAACGACTTTACGAATTTCGGTGCGAGCTTCCTTCACCAGGACCGCGAAAGACTTGCCTTTGGCAGTCTGCAGGCCTACAAAGGCAGCTACAGCAGCGAGGGCGAGCAAAGCGAGTACGCGGTACAGGATCGGCGAAGCAGAATAGTACTGATTGCCAACAACGCCTACGACCACCAATGCGACTACAGCGAGCCACTTGACCAGATCGAAACGAGAGCTTTGAGCTTCAGCCTTAGGAGTCATCTATGAAGATCCTGTGAAAAGAAAGCCAGATACACCACGTGAATCTGGCAGGTCAGGAGGGAATCGAACCCCCAACCTACGGTTTTGGAGACCGTCGCTCTGCCAATTGAGCTACTGACCTAAAACAAAATCAGGCCGACCATTATGCAGGCCTGAAAAAGACTTTACAACAGCCAACCCCTAGAGACTTGAAACCAACCGGCGAAAACGCCCGTTACAACAGAATCAAGCCGAGATAGCCGTTAAAACAAAGGCAGATATTTTCATATCTGCCTTGTTATATGGAGCTCTTGAGCGGATTTGAACCGCTGACCTCACCCTTACCAAGGGTGTGCTCTACCAACTGAGCTACAAGAGCAAAACACGCTGCACAACCTGCAAACTTGGAGCGGGTAGCGGGAATCGAACCCGCATCATCAGCTTGGAAGGCTGAGGTTCTACCACTAAACTATACCCGCGGAGCTTGCAGCTCACGCTAAAAATGGTGGAGGGGGAAGGATTCGAACCTTCGAAGTCGTAGACGTCAGATTTACAGTCTGATCCCTTTGGCCGCTCGGGAACCCCTCCTAAGCGAGCCGGCATTCTACATCATGCCAGCCTTCTGTCAAGCATTTTCTCATTAAAAATATGAGGTTAGCTGCGTTGACCTTCGCTTCACACTGTAGGCCTTAAAGGTCTTCACTGCGAAGCGGGCGCCATTCTATGCAAACTATTCGAGAGTTGCAATGCCTTCGCACAGCATTATTTTATGTTTTAACTCATTGAATTCCTTAGCAAGGTTTTCAAACGGCAGATCCTCAGCCAGACGCCGGCTTTCAGGGGCCACACGAAGCCAGTAACCGGACGCCTCAGGCGTGCTCAACAGTTGAACCTTGACCTTTATATCCAGGCTTGTGAGGCGCTGCTCAAGCGACTGCGCCTGGCGCTGGTCGGCAAAGCCGCCGATGTATAAGCAGGTATTCTGCGCCTCGGGCGCTTTTGCTCGGTCACGCCGGGACACCGAGTCCGAGGACTCGCTTAGCAGCCGAATATCCTGCTGAGGGCCACGATACAGACTCAGGGGCGTGACATCCTTGGCGCGCAACGGCGCCTCTTGCTGATGCCAAACGTAATAGAAGGCATTAAGAACGAGTAAAAGTAAAAACAGCCAACGCATAAACACCTCAGGACAATGGACACGCCATGGCCAGACCAACGAAAACCAGGTCCGGGACCAACCGCGCCTGCGGCACGGCGTCCGAGACCAGATCAGCATCCCCACCCGTCAGGAATACGGTGAAATCATCACCCCAGTAGCTTCGGGCCAACTCGAGCTGGGTCAACACGAAGCCCCTGAGCATCAGCGTACAACCACGCTCGACAGCCTCCGCGGTCGTGCGCCCGGGGGAGAGCCGCTCCAGGGCACGTTCAGCCGCCGCGTCGTCGTAGCGTATCTTGCGGGTGTGCGTGCGCAACTGGTTGCGCATCAACGGCATGCCGGGGCAAATGAAGCCGCCCAGGTGCTGGCCGTCTGCCGCGATGAAATCGGCGGTGGCTGCGGTACCAAAATCGAGTACCAGGCACGCGCCCGAAGCCAACTTGAAGCCACCCAGCATCGCCAGCCAGCGATCAAGACCAAGGCGTTCGAAGTCTTGGTAGCCATTGCGCACGCCAGCCATCTCACGCGCGGGGACAGCACAGGAGACGACAACACCGAAAGCCCCCCGCAAAGCCTCGACCAGCTTATTGGTCTCTTCTGAAGCCCGAACACTCACCAATCGGCAACGCGCCAACGACAGGCCTGGTAGCGCTGCCAGGCTTTCGATCAATGCGAGGTCCGACCCCACAACACCTTCGGCGCAAGCTTTCGCCTGATCCGATTCAAGTACGCGCCATTTGATAAAGCTATTCCCACAGTCGAGCTCAAGAATCATCACGCAACCTCAGGCTTAGCTCACCACCGCTGTATATTTTTTCAACACCATCGACGCTCAAACGCAACGCACCCTGGCGGTCGACCCCCAGAACCACCCCGTCAACCTGATTGACTCCAGCAATGAGGGACACCGCCCTGCCCTGCCACAAGTGATTCTGCTCCCACTCCTCCTGAAGCGCCGCAAAGCCGGAGGCGGCGTGTCGCTCCAAGTAACGTTGCAACTGCAGCCCCAACCGCGCCACCAGTAGATTGCGATCTACGGGAGAGCCCGTTTCAAGCTGCACCGACGTCCACTGCTGATCGATTGCCGCGACTTTCTGCATATTTACGTTGATGCCGATCCCGAGCACAACGTGGCAGATATCAGCAGGATCGCCGACCAACTCCAGCAGGATACCGGCAATTTTCTTCTGCCCCACCAAGACATCGTTTGGCCATTTCAAGGCGGCTCCTTGCACGCCCGACTCGCGCAAGGCCTGCATGACCGCAAGCCCCACAACCAGGCTCAGCCCCTCTAGCTGCCGCAGACCACCCTCGATGCGCAGCACGAGGCTGTAATACACATTCTGAGCGAACGGGCTGACCCACTTGCGCCCCCGTCGACCTCGCCCGGCGCTCTGCTGCTCGGCGAGCACCAGGAATGGTGCCGCGCAACCCGCATCGACAAGGCGCAAGGCTTCAGCATTGGTGGAGTCAATGGAATCGGATATGTGGACGGGCCACGCCAGAGAAGGCGCCTTCAGCGCGATGTCTTCGGCATTCAAGAACACCAGCGGCGATGCCAATTGGTACCCCCTGCCACGCACTTTGTGGATGGGCAGGTTTAACTCAGCCTCAAGATGCTGAAGCTGCTTCCATACAGCACTGCGACTGACGCCCAGGGCAGCGCCCAGCGCTTCCCCGGAGTGGAATCGACCATCTTTCAGAAGTTTTAACAACGTCAGCATGCAAGTATCGCCTCACAATGAGGCACGCATGATAGCCATGCGCAGGGTCATTGCATAGAAAGGCCGGGCCTTAGCACTGACGTCCGTCGCAAAGAGCCACTTGACCCTTTCCGACCGCCCAAAACAAAACCCCTGTCTGCGTGAGCAAACAGGGGTTCTGGAATTTAATCTTGACGATGACCTACTCTCACATGGGGAAACCCCACACTACCATCGGCGATGCATCGTTTCACTGCTGAGTTCGGGATGGGATCAGGTGGTTCCAATGCTCTATGGTCGTCAAGAAATTCGGGTACTGAGTCGTGGCCAGCTGGCCTCGCTTCAGCAAATTGGGTATGTGATAGTTTTCGGTGTTTTGTAAGAGTCGAACTTTCGGTTCGTTTCGTCTTCACACACCGCA
>NZ_JALJRR010000032.1:0-59125 GCF_024519615.1 Pseudomonas sp. Pse79 | reverse complement strand
GTGCACCGGGCGTTTTGAGACTGAAATAGGTGTAAACCTATTTCAGGACTAGACAGAGGCCTTAAGCGTAGCTTTGGGCTTCGTTGTTTTGCTCAACCAGTTCCAGGCTGATGTTGTTCTGCGCGTTGATCTTACGGTACAGCTCGGCATCGGTCTCCAGGACCTTTTCACGGGCCGGGAAGATCTCGTGCAGTTTGGCCGCCCACTCGCCGGCAGCCTTGGTCGGGAAGCAGCGTTCGATCAGTTCGAGCATGATCGACACCGTCACCGAAGCGCCCGGGGACGCGCCCAGCAGCGCCGCCAGCGAGCCGTCTTTGGCCGCGACCAGCTCGGTGCCGAATTGCAGCACGCCGCCTTTTTTCGGGTCTTTCTTGATGATCTGCACCCGTTGGCCGGCCACTTCCAGGCGCCAGTCTTCGGCTTTGGCTTGCGGGTAGAAGCGGCGCAGGGATTCCAGGCGCTGTTCCATGGACTGCATCACTTCGCTGACCAGGTACTTGGTCAGGTCCATGTTGTCCCGGGCCACGGCCAGCATCGGGCCGATGTTGCCGGCGCGCACCGACAACGGCAGGTCAAGGAACGAGCCGTGCTTGAGGAACTTGGTGGTGAAACCGGCGTAAGGCCCGAACAGCAGGGACGTCTTGCCGTCGACCACGCGGGTGTCCAGGTGCGGCACGGACATCGGTGGCGAACCCACGGCGGCCTGGCTGTAGACCTTGGCCTGGTGGTGCTTGACCACTTCCGGGTTGTCGCAACGCAGCCACTGGCCACTGACCGGGAAACCGCCGAAGCCTTTGCTTTCTTCGATGCCCGAGGCTTGCAGCAGCGGCAGGGCCGCGCCACCGGCACCGAGGAACACGAACTTGGCGTCCACGTCGCGGCTGTTGCCGCTGTTGACGTCCTTGATGCTCACGGTCCAGCCCGCGCCATTGCGCTTGAGGCCGGTCACGCGTTTGCTGTACTTGACCTGGGCATCGGGCGCGCTGGTCAGGTGGTTCAGCAACTGGTTGGTCAGGGCGCCGAAGTTGACGTCGGTGCCGTTCTGCACACGGGTCGCGGCGATTTTTTCGTCGAGCGGGCGGCCTGGCATCATCAGCGGCATCCACTCGACCATCTCGTTGCGGTCTTCGGTATAGCGCATATCCGAAAATGCATGATGCTGGCTGAGGGTTTCAAAGCGCTTCCTGAGGAAGGCTACGCCTTTGTCGCCCTGCACGAAGCTCAGGTGCGGCACCGGTGTGATAAAGGACCTGGACGAGCCAAAGGTGCCTTTTTTGGTCAGGTACGCCCAGAACTGCTTCGACACCTCGAACTGGGTGTTGATGTGGACAGCTTTCTTGATGTCGATGGAACCATCGGCGGCCTGGGGTGTGTAATTCAGCTCACACAGCCCGGCGTGGCCGGTACCGGCGTTGTTCCACGGGTTGGAACTCTCCGCGGCTCCCGAGTCCATCAGCTCAACGACTTCCAGCTTGAGGCCGGGGTCGAGCTCTTTGAGCAGTACGGCCAGGGTGGCACTCATGATGCCGGCCCCTACCAGTACTACGTCGACTGCTTCGTTATGCGCCATTTAACGCGTCTCCAAAATCTGCAGCACCAAATTGACGGCATGGCTGCCAGGAGTGACGGGGCGGTTCACGTGTTGCCCCAGGTTACCCATGGCCAGGATCGCCATGTCCGATTCGCAATTCTTTGCAAGTTCAGCGCACGCTTCCTGCCGGGCTAATCCGCCTATGAACGCATTCATGGGCTGCCGTGGCAATTCGACTTATGGTCAAAGCGTGCGATCCGTGCAATCAATCCGTAGCGGACAGGCTCAAGCCCCGGAGCACTCGGTCCTGTGTGATTGGGCTGTTCCAGACGCTGATGGTGCTTGTACAAACGCCAAACTATTCATTTGCTCGCCACACTCTTGTGAAGTTGTGAAAACCCGTTTTTTCACGCTCTTTTGAAGACGTGAACCTCAAAAAAGGGCTGCCCCAGCCTGGCACCTGGCCCGGAAAACCTTGCCGGCATGCGGCAAAACGGGCAAACAACTCAAGTGGCCGAGCGCAATGGCAGCTCTGGCAGATTCGGTAAAGGCGGGTGGTTTGCAAAGAAAACAGCAAGCGCGCCAGCTTCACACGATCTGTGTGGGCGGCTCTCTGTGGGCGATCTGGGGGGGCTAATACCGAAGCATTAACGATGTTGCGAGGCCCGATCAGGAGACGTCCTTATAATCGGGGGGAGATTGTAGCGAAGAACGCCAAGGAAATGGGCGTGTTTTATGACTTTTATTAGGCGTTCGGTCAGGCGGCCAACGGGTGGCGATGCGGCGACTGCGTCGCGCGTGGGCTGATACGGGCGCTGGCGGGCAGCGGGCGGTGCATCCAGCTCAAGCGGATTTCTTCGATTTCCACCCAGCCAGCGCCGACCGGTGGCTGGCTGCACTCTTTGAAAGCCTGGCAGCGACCTTGCACATCGAGCAGGGCAAATTGGCGAAGGGCGGGCTTGCGGGTAAACAGCGACCAGAGAAAATGCATGAAATCAGCCTCCTGAGATTGAGGCCAAGCATGCCTGCCGGGGATGACGGGCGCGTGTATCGGCTGTGACATATCGGTGACATCGAACCCCTACAATGCCTGCGGGTCTTAGGTTGTAACTGACGCTAGTTCCCGGCGAGGGCCGCCCGCTATACTGCCGGCCTGTCGGTACTCGATTTCTGGAGAGAAGAGCATGTTGCAACGCCTGTTGTTCGGTTTGATCACTGTGACCAGTTTGACCCTGGTTGGCTGCGCCAATAGCCCGCAACAACTTAGCCCGCAACCGAAGCTCACCACGCAGTTGGCCCCGGTGGGTCACGGTCAGCCGGTGTCGGTGCGTGTGGTGGATGGTCGTCCTTCGCCGACCCTGGGCTCCCGTGGTGGCCTGTATCCGGAGACCGCCCTGGTGTCGGTGAGCGGTGCCGATGTGCTCCCCAAGCTGCAAGCCCAGGCTGAAGCAGCAGTGCGGCTGCTCGGCTTTACCCCGGCCAACTCACCGGGCGCGCCGCAGTTGACCATCACCCTGGCCGAGCTGAAATACCAGTCGCCCAAAGAAGGCCTGTACGTGACGGAGGCCACTATCGGCGCGACGTTCAGGTCCGACGTGAGCGCCGGCACCCGTCGCTACAGCGGCCGTTATGGTGCGTCCCTCAACCAGCGCTTCGGCATGTCGCCCAACCAGGAGACCAACACCAAGCTGGTCAGCGACGTCCTGAGCGACGCCTTGACCCGTCTGTTCAAGGACCCGAGCATCGGCCAGCTGCTCAGCTCGCAATAACGCTCAATAACAAGCCGGGCTCAGCGCTGAGCCCGGCTTTTTTGTGCCCGCCGTTTCATGCCGCGGTGTCGATACCGAAGTCGAGCAGGCTTATCCCGGTCAGCAGGTCCGTCTCCGGCAGGTCCGCATGCTGGTGCCCGCCAAGGGCGCAATACACCAGCCAGTGGCGGTCCTGGACGTTGAACGCGAGGCCGCCGATCAGCGCCTCTTGCTCATCGCTTGGGGCTATCAAATACAGTCGATCCTGGTTTTGCGCGTGCAACATGACAAGCTCCCGAGCGTTCGAAGGGCCACAGAGTGAACGGTTAAGGTGACGTTCAGGTGACGCCGTAAATTACTCGATACATTAGCCGTCAATGGGGGAAGGAGCTTTTAGGCGCAGAAGGCGACTTCCGTTCAGGTTTGTATCTGAATGGATACCAAGGCACTGTTTCAACGAGGTGTGTGATGGCGCTGGCCGGACTGCTGATCAATGTTGTTGCTCTATCAGTGGCCTGCTCTGGGGCTGCACTGCTATTCATTACCCGTTTGAAGGAACAGCGCGCCATGGCCAGGCTCGCCGCGCAAAGCGAAGAGCGCGCCATCGACCAACCCATGCTGTTTCTGGATGTACGCACCGAACGGGCGCATCGCCTGGCTTATCGTATTGGTTTCGCCTGCCTGGGGCTGGCGCTGCTGGTTTCATGGATCAGCACGCGTTTTTAGTTGCACCCTGAAACGACGGTGGGAGCGGGCTTGCTCGCGATAGCGAAGTTACAGTCGGTACCTCTGTGACTGAACCACCGCATCGCAGGCAAGCCCGCTCCCACAGGTTTGGCTAGGTGTATTACAGCGGGATTCCCGCCTTGACCCGATATTGATTGCGCACTGGCGTTGCATATTGCACCACCAGGAACGGCCGGTGTTCGACCGGGCACTCGCTCAAGCGCCGCTCCCACTCTGCCTTGGCCTTGGCCAACTCGTCGGCCGGGAAGATATCCGCTGCCTTGGGCACCTGCAGTTGCGGGTCGGCGTCACTCCACTGGGCGTAGGCCAGGTAGTGAACCGGGAACAGGCGATAACCTCCGAGAATCTGCCGGTCCATTTCCACGGCGAGCAGCTTGGTGTCTTCGAAGCGCTCGGTGATCGGCGGCGCAAAGTTCACATGCACCCGGCCCTTGTAGCCGGTAATGCCCAGGGCAATGCTCACATCGTCTTCACCCGGCGCCTTGGTGTAGGTGCCGGTGGTGGCGCGGATGTACAGCTCGCGAGCCTTGGCCAAGTCGCATGGGTCGTATTCGTAGCTGATGGAAACGGGCGTCAGGTTCAGCGACTGGATCACCTCGGCGAACGGCTCGTCCTTGCGGCTGACGTGGAACATCTTGAGGATCGCCGATTCGGTGCGGTCATCCCCATCCTTGGCGCGGCCTTCGGCCTGGGCGATCCAGATCGACTGGCAGTCGTGGCGGATCGAATGGTTGATGTAGGCCGACAGCAACTGGTAAGCCGCCATTTTTTCCTTTCGCCCGGTGATCGAGCGGTGCACGATGAAGCTCTTGTTCAGGCGCATCAGGTCGCTGACAAACGGCTTTTGCAGCAGGTTGTCGCCGATGGCGATACGCGGTGTCGGCAGGCCGGCGTGGTACACGGCGTAGTTGACGAAGGCCGGGTCCATCACGATATCGCGATGGTTGGCCAAAAAGACGTAGGCGGTGCCCGATTTGAGCTGTTCCACGCCGGTATAGGTCACGCCGTCGGTCGCTCGATCAATGGTGTGGTCGACGTAATACTCGACTTTGTCCTGCAGCGTGGCCACGGTGGTGACGCCGGCGAATTCACGGCGCAGTTTGCGGGCGATCATGGGTTTGAGCAGCCAGCCCAGCGCGCCGGCAAAGCGCGGGAAGCGGAAGTGGGTCAGGATGTCCAGAAAGGCCTTGTCACTGAACAGCCGCTCCAGCACTGCCGGGACTTCGCTGTCGTTGTAAGGTCGGATGGTATCGAATTCGCCCATCATGCTCTCTTGTTAGAAACGGCTAGGGTAAGTAGAGGAAATACCAGGGTGCGGCCCGAGTAATGGGCTCGGCCGAAATATAACCCTGTAAATAGACCGGCGATTATACGCACAAGTCACTTGGGAGACTGCGATGCTGGAAACCGCGCTGTACGATTGTCCTTATTGTGGTGAAGTGGTGGAGACAACCGTGGATTTATCCGGCGGCGACCAGACCTATATAGAAGACTGTCAGGTATGTTGCCGACCGATCATTTTCAACCTGCAGGTCCATGGTGAAGAGTGGATGCTCGAAACTCGCAGCGAAAACGAATAGCAGGTACGCCCATGCAGCGAATCTACGAACCGGAAAACCTGATGGAAGGCGAGCTGCTGCAGCAGATGCTCGCCAGCGAAGGGATCGAGGCGCATTTGGTGGGGCGCCATTTGCTCGGCGGTAGCGGCGAGTTACCGATTTTCGGGCTGCTGGGGCTAGAAGTGGACAACGACCAGGCAGCCTGCGCGCGCGAGCTGATCACCGCGTATAACGGTGCGCAACCGTTGCCCGGCGATGAACCCGACAGCTTCCCCGACGTGTTGGTCTGTTAGGCTGTCGGTCGGTTTACCCAAGAGTCGTGTTGCCCCATGTGTGGACGTTATGCCCTGTTTCGCTGGAACCCCACGTTTGCTGCCTTGCCGGGCTTTCCGGCGGATCAGCAGGCCCAGTGGAATATTTCTCCCAATGATTCGGTGCTGATCCAGCGCGCCACCGACGGCCAGCGCACCCTGGCCCGCGCCCGCTGGGGTCTGACACCGCCGTGGCTGACGGACCTTTCCCGTACCCCGGCGCATGCCCGCGCCGAAACCCTGGCTGAGCAACCGATGTTCCGCGAAGCGTTTCGCCAGCGTCGCTGCCTGTTGCCGGCCAACGGGTTCTACGAATGGCGCGGCACCCAGCGCAAGCGGCCGTACTGGTTGACGCCAGGGGAAGGTTCGACGCTGTTTTTTGCGGCCATCTGGGAAGCGTATCCGGTGCAGGAGCAAGTGTGGCTGAGCACCGCGGTGGTGACCCAGGCGGCGCAGAGTCAGCGGCGGCCGTTGATTCTGGATGCGGCGGGGCAGGAAGCCTGGCTGAACCCCGAGACGCCGCTGCCGGTGTTGCAGGGGCTGTTGGCCAGCGAGCCGGTCGCCTTGCGTGAACGGGTGCTGGCCAACATGGTCAACGATCCCAAGCTGAATGGGCCGGAGTGCCTGACTCCGGCTTGAGCCAGAAAATCCGCCACCGTTGTGGGATGTATCCGAAATTTAGCGTCTGCACGTCTGATGTATCTGGCGTCGATACAAATCACCGCCTAGGATACGCGCCATGTTTTCAGGGCGTCTTTTCAGGGAGAGTGTGTTGATGAAGAAATCATTGGCCGTAAGTGTATTGGCGGCAGCAGTGCTGCTGGCCGGGTGTCAGTCCGTCAACACCACCAGCGGCGGTGCCGTTGGGGTGGAGCGCAAGCAGTACATGTTCAGCATGCTGTCGAGCCAGGAAGTCGACCAGATGTATGCGCAGTCCTACCAGCAGACCCTGGGTGAAGCCAGCGGCAAAGGCCTGGTGGACAAGACCAGCGCCAACGCCAAGCGCGTGCAGGCCATCGCCAACCGCCTGATCGCCCAGGCGCCGACCTTCCGTCCGGATGCGGCGCAGTGGAAGTGGGACGTGAACCTGATCAAGAGCGATGAGATGAATGCCAACTGCGGGCCGGGCGGCAAGATCTTCGTGTACAGCGGGCTGATCGATAACCTCAAGCTCAGCGATGACGAGCTGGCGGCGGTGATGGGCCATGAAATCGCCCACGCCTTGCGCGAACATGGCCGTGAAGCCATGTCCAAGGCCTACGGCATCGAGATGGCCAAGCAGGGCGCCGGCGCGTTGCTTGGTCTCGGCCAGGACAGCATGGCGCTGGCCGATACCGTGGCCAACTACGGCATGACCTTGCCCAACAGCCGCAGCAATGAAAACGAAGCGGACCTGATCGGCCTGGAGCTGGCGGCCCGCGCCGGTTACAACCCGAACGCCGCCATCACGTTGTGGAACAAGATGGCCAAGGCTTCGGAAGGCGCGCCTCCGGAGTTCATGAGCACTCACCCGGCCTCCGACAGTCGGATCGCCTCGTTGCAGGCGGCGATTCCGAAGGTGATGCCGTTGTATCAGCAGGCCAAGAAGTCCTGATAATCCAAGCCTCATGAAGATCCAAATGTGGGAGGGGGCAAGCCCCTCCTACATTGGATTGGGTTTGCAGGCTTGGATCCTTAGATCCAACCGCTGCTTTGCATGGCCTTGTACACCGCCACGATCGCCAGGACAAAAAACGCCGTAGCCGCCAGTCGACGAATCAAGGTCAACGGCAATTTCTCCGCGGCAAAATTCCCCGCCAGAACCACCGGTACGTTGGCAATCAACATGCCCAGGGTGGTGCCGATAACCACCAGCCACAGCTCAGGGTATTGCGCCGCCAGCATCACCGTGGCGATCTGCGTCTTGTCGCCGATTTCGGCGAGGAAGAACGCAATCAGGGTGGTCAGGAACGGCCCGAACTTGCGCGTGGTGCTGGCTTCGTCATCGTCGAGTTTGTCCGGCACCAGGGTCCACAGCGCCGTGGCGCAGAAGCTCGCGGCGAGAATCCAGTGCAGCACCGCATCCGAGAAGAAACTGCCGAACCAGGCACCTACGGCACCCGCAGCGGCATGGTTCGCCAGGGTCGCGGCGATGATGCCGGCGATGATCGGCCAGGGTTTGCGAAAGCGTGCGGCAAGGATGAGCGCGAGCAGTTGGGTCTTGTCGCCGATTTCGGCCAAGGCAACGATTGCGGTAGGGACGAGCAGTGAATCCAGCATCAGGTAGGTTTCCAGGGGCGGGTCGACACGGCTATGACACGTACAGCCTTCCCGCCCCGGGTAAGGTGTGCGTGTCATAGGTCTTGTCAAACCCCGGTCCGTCTGAGCGGACTCCTGGGTCGCATACGCCATGGTCTGCTGACCAAGTATGTTGACGTATGCCGGACGAGCGTGGCGCTCGTGGGAGACTACTCCCCTAGGACGGAGCGGATTCTGCCTAGGCAAAATCCATTCGGCAAGTGTTCTTTTGCAAACGCCGATCAGCCGCGCTTGGCGCGATAGATGCGAAAACCATTGCCTTCGGCCTTGACCGCACACACGCCCAAGTGCTCTTCGATCAGCGGCTGGTACTTCAGGAAACTGTTGGCAACCAGTCGGAGTTCGCCGCCTTTTGCCAGGTGTTTCGCGGCTTTTCGCAGCAAGTTCTCCGTGGCGAAGTAATCGGTGTGTACCCCGACATGGAACGGCGGGTTGCTCAGGATCGCGTTCAAGCCCATCGGCGCGGCATCGATGCCGTCTGCGGTCAGCACGTCGGCTTCCAGACCGTTGGCCGCCAGGGTCAGGCGGCTGCTGGCGGTGGCGAAGGCGTCCACATCCAGCATCGTCACCGTATTGTGCGGGTAGCGACGTTTGACCGCCGCGCCCAACACACCGGCGCCGCAACCGAAGTCCAGCAGGTGGCCGCTGGGCAGTTTGTCCAAATGCTCCAGCAACAACTCGGTGCCACGATCCAGGCGGCCATGGCTGAACACGCCCGGCAGGCTCACCACTTTCAGCGGACCTTCGGCCAGCGGCACTTCGAAAACCTGCGCCAGGCTCTCCAGCTCCACCGCTTGCGGCGCGTTGGCCACGGTGACCTGCCACAACTGGCAGTGTCGTGCATTATCGAGTTTGCGCGGCTTGCCGAAGGGGATCATCTGTTTGGCGGCGCTTTCGATCCCGCCTTTTTTCTCCCCCACCAGAAACAGCTCGGCACCGGGCAGGCGTGCGGCCACGGCGTTGAGCAGATAGTCGGTGAGGTCCTTGGACTTGGGCAGGAAGATCACTGCCGCATCAAACGTGCGCTGCGGCACATTCACGCCGAACTGGCTGCGCTCGGGGAAACGTGCGTCGAGCGCAGCCTGGTCACCGGCATGCCAGCACCAGCCATGGGCGTTGGGCAGGCGGCCGAGCAAATCGTCGGCAGGCAACCCCACCAGCAGCAGGTTGCCTTGAAAAAGTTCGGCCTGACGAAGCAGTACTTCACTGCGCGGATCCATGGTCTGCTCCTTGAAAAGGGGCGCAGTTTATCAACTGACGACGCGCAGCGGGGCGCCGCTGAAAAAGCCGCGGGCGTTTTCCGCCAGTTGGCCGACAATCCGCTGCCGCGCTTCGCGACTGCCCCAGGCGTTGTGGGGCGTGACGATCAAGCGCGGGATATCGTCGGCCAGCAACGGGTTGCCATGCACCGGGGGTTCGACGCTCAGCACATCGGTCGCCGCGCCGCCCAGGTGGCCATTGCGCAAGGCGTCGGCCAGGGCCTGTTCGTTGATCAGGCCACCGCGCGCGGTGTTGACGATAAACGCGCCGGGCTTGAGCAACGCCAGCTCGCGAGCGCCGATCAAGTCGCGGGTGTGTTCGTTGAGCGGGCAGTGCAGCGTCAGCGCGTCGACCTGCGCCAGCAGTTCATCCAGCGGCATGCGGTCGGCGCGGGCAGGGCGCCCGGGAATGGCGCCGAGTATGACGCGCATACCGAAGGCCTCGGCCAGCCGTGCGACGGCACTGCCCAGTTCGCCATGCCCGAGCAAACCGAGGGTTTTGCCCTCCAGCTCGACGATCGGGTGGTCCAGCAGGCAGAACTGCTTGGCGGCTTGCCATTTGCCCGCGCTGACATCCCGTTGATAGTCCTTCAGCCGCGTCGCCAGGTTGAGCAGCAGCATGATCGTATGCTGCGCCACCGACGGCGTGCCGTAGCCCTGACAGTTACTGACGGTGACGCCATGGGCGCGGGCGGCTTCAAGGTCGACGTTATTGGTGCCGGTGGCCGACACCAGGATCAGTTTGAGTTCGGGGCAGGCGGCCAGGGTTTCGCTGTTGAGCGCAATCTTGTTGCTGATAGCGACCTGGGCGCCTTGCAGGCGTTCGACCACATTCTGCGGGGTGGTCTGCTCAAACAGCTGCAGCTCGCTGAAACAGTTGTGCAGCTCACTGAGATCGAGATCCCCCAGGTCGAGGGATGGGTGATCTAGGAAGACGGCGCGGCGATTGTTCGTCATCAACTGTACCTTTTGTGACAGGGTTCGAAGGCGTAATCTGCCGAGCCTATCAGATGAAATAATCCGTTACTTAATGGAGTGAGTATGTACGTCGCCGAGTTTTTGACCGTGGCCTTGATTCACCTGCTGGCAGTGGCCAGCCCCGGTCCGGATTTCGCGGTGGTGGTGCGCGAAAGTGTCACCCACGGCCGCCGCGCCGGGACCTGGACCGCATTGGGCGTGGGCTCGGCGATTTTCCTGCACGTGGGGTACTCGTTGCTCGGCATCGGTTTGATCGTGTCCCAGTCCATCGTGCTGTTCAACGCGCTGAAATGGGCGGCGGCGGCCTACCTGCTGTACATCGGCTTCAAGGCCCTGCGCGCGCAGCCGGCCAAGCCAGCCGCCGAGGGCGAACTGCACCGCGAAGTCGGCGAACGCACCCCACGCGGGGCGTTTACCGCAGGCTTTGTGACTAACGGTTTGAACCCCAAGGCCACGTTGTTCTTCCTGTCGCTGTTTACCGTGGTGATCAACCCGCACACACCGCTGGCGGTGCAGGCGGGTTATGGCGTGTACCTGGCGGTAGCGACGGCGGCGTGGTTCTGCCTGGTGGCGATGTTGTTCAGCCAGCAGCGGGTGCGTGCAGGGTTTGCGCGGATGGGGCATTGGTTCGATCGGACGATGGGGGCGGTGTTGATTGCCATCGGCGTAAAACTGGCGTTCACCAGCATGAAATAAATGATCTTCTCTCATTGAGGACAGTCCAAATGTGGGAGGGTGCAAGACCCTCCCACATTTGATCGCTATCGGCTTTGAGTGGTGGCGCAAAGCTAGCATCCAGCAGTCCCTACAAATCATTCCTTTGGCTGATTTGGTCGGCACCTAACGTCTCTACAGTGCAGGTCTTCAAGCCGAGACCGTGCAGTCATAAAAAGGGATTCGTATGTTGCAGACCCGTGTTATCCCGCCCGCCGAAGGTGCGTACCAATATCCGCTGTTGATCAAACGCCTGCTCATGTCCGGGGCCCGTTACGAGAAGACCCGGGAAATCATCTATCGCGACAAGCTGCGCTACACCTATCCAACCCTGATCGAGCGGGTCGCGCGCCTGGCCAATGTGCTCACCGAAGCCGGGGTCAAGGCTGGTGATACCGTTGCCGTGATGGACTGGGACAGCCACCGTTACCTGGAATGCATGTTCGCCATCCCGATGATCGGCGCGGTGATTCATACCATCAACGTGCGCCTGTCGCCGGAACAGATTCTCTACACCATGAACCACGCCGAGGACCGCTTTGTGCTGGTCAACAGTGAGTTCGTGGGGCTTTACCAGGCGATTGCCGGGCAGCTCACCACCGTCGACAAAACCTTGTTGCTGACCGATGCGGCCGAGAAAACCGCTGAACTGCCGAACCTGGTGGGGGAGTACGAAACCCTGCTGGCCGCCGCCAGCCCGAAATACGATTTCGAGGATTTCGACGAAAATTCCGTCGCCACCACCTTCTATACCACCGGCACCACCGGTAACCCCAAGGGTGTGTACTTCACCCATCGCCAATTGGTGCTGCACACCATCGGCGTGGCGACCATCATGGGCAGTGTCGACAGCGTGCGCTTGCTGGGCACCAACGACGTGTACATGCCGATCACGCCGATGTTCCACGTGCATGCCTGGGGCCTGCCGTATGTGGCCACCATGCTGGGCCTGAAACAGGTCTACCCCGGGCGTTACGATCCGGAATACCTGGTGGAGCTGTGGCGCAAGGAGAAGGTCACCTTTTCCCACTGTGTGCCGACCATTCTGCAAATGGTGCTCAACGCCAAGGCCGCCCAGGGCGTGGACTTTGGCGGCTGGAAAATCGTCATCGGCGGCAGCGCCCTCAATCGCACGCTGTATGAAGCGGCCAAGGCCCGTGGGATTCAACTGACCGCCGCGTATGGCATGTCCGAGACCGGGCCGTTGGTGTCCTGCGCCCATCTCAACGATGAGCTGATGGCCGGCACCGAGGACGAGCGCACCACTTACCGCATCAAGGCCGGAGTGCCCGGGCCGTTGGTGGAAGCGGCGATCATCGACAGCGACGGGCATTTCCTGCCCGCCGATGGCGAATCCCAGGGCGAACTGGTGCTACGCGCGCCGTGGCTGACCGAGGGTTACTACAACGAACCGCAAAAGGGCGCCGAGCTGTGGGAAGGCGGCTGGATGCACACCGGCGACGTGGCGACCCTTGATGCGTTTGGGGTGATCGATATCCGCGACCGCATCAAGGACGTGATCAAGACCGGCGGCGAGTGGATCTCGTCCCTGGCTCTCGAAGACCTGGTCAGCCGCCACCCGGCGGTACGCGAAGTAGCGGTGGTGGGCATCGCCGATCCGCAGTGGGGCGAGCGCCCGTTTGCGTTGCTGGTGGTGCGTGATGGCCATGTGATAGGCGCCCGTGAACTCAAGGAGCACCTCAAGCCGTTCGTGGAGTTGGGCCACTTGAGCAAGTGGGCGATTCCAAACCAGATCGCCATTGTTACTGAAATTCCCAAGACCAGTGTCGGCAAGCTCGACAAAAAACGTATCCGCGTCGACATCATTGAGTGGCAGGCCAACAACAGTACGTTCCTCTCTACCCTTTGATACCTTTCGCCGTGCCCGTTCGGGCACGGCAATGCTCTATCTCGCGGCTTCACTTGTGATTTGCCGATTTTCAGCCATCCTTGCCGCGTCGGCCTTCGTCGACGTGGCAAAAGGGCTGTGGCAGACGGGTCGGTGATGCAAATCACACTTTAGAGGGATCAAGCGGTACCCCCTGCTGGCTATAGTCCCTCTCAGAGTTTTTCAAGGATGTTGCGCTTCGAGCCATGGGGGCTCGGTTGCCGGGCGGCATTGGAATCGTTGTATTCCGGCCGTTACATGCATCACCGAAAGAACTCACTGCCATAACAATAATGCACATGGAGTAGCGTCGATGACCTCAGTAAATCAGTTCTGGCGCCGGGCAAGATTGCCCCTGGCCGTCAGTCTCGCTTCTACGCTCGCCGGGCCGGCATTCGGCGTCAGTTTCAATATCGGTGAAATCGAAGGGAATTTTGACTCCTCTCTTTCCGTGGGGGCGAGTTGGTCGACAGCCAAGGCCAACCGCGATCTGATCGGCGTCAACAATGGCGGCAAGGGCTTGTCCCAGACCTCCGATGACGGCCATTTGAACTTCAAGCGCGGCGAGACGTTCTCGAAAATCTTCAAGGGCATCCATGACCTGGAACTGAAATACGGCGACACCGGTGTGTTTGTACGCGGCAAATATTGGTATGACTTTGAACTCAAGGACGAAAATCGTGAGTTCAAGGACATCAGTGACAAAGGCCGTCCTATGGGCGCCCGGTCTTCCGGCGGGGAAATTCTCGACGCCTTCATTTATCACAACTACTCGATTGCCGATGAGCCCGGTTCCGCGCGTTTCGGTAAGCAGGTTGTAAGTTGGGGCGAAAGTACCTTCATCGGCGGCGGCATCAACTCCATCAACCCGATTGACGTAGCGGCGTTCCGTCGCCCGGGTGCCGAGATCAAGGAAGGCCTGATTCCGGTCAACATGTTCTATGTGTCGCAGACACTGACCGAAAACCTGTCGGCGGAAGGCTTCTATCAGTTGGATTGGGAGAAGACCGTCACCGATAACTGCGGGACATTTTTCTCCCAGGCGGACGTCATTACAGGCGGCTGCAATGACAACCTGCGGTTGCTCAGCAAGCGCTCTGTGATAACCGCAGCCGGTGGTTTGCCGCTGATGAATCAGTTTGGCGTCAACATCAACGAAGAAGGTGTGCTGGTCAAGCGCGGCTCTGATCGCGACGCGCGTGATGGCGGGCAGTTCGGTGTAGCCATGCACTATAACTTCGAGCCGCTGGACACTGAGTTCGGCGCTTACTTCATGAACTACCACAGCCGTGCGCCGATTTTCAGCGCCAAGGGCGCATCGGCTGCGACTTACGCTGCGGCTAACGCATTGACGTTCACGCCAGCCAGTAGTCTGCGTCCACTCATCGTGGCCGGTAACTCCAGCTACTTCGTCGAATATCCAGAAGACATTCGCTTGTACGGTTTGAGCTTCTCGACAACCTTGCCTACCGGCACAGCGTGGAGCGGCGAGATCAGCTACCGGCCGAACGCGCCGGTTCAGCTCAACACCACCGACATCTTGTACGCGGGCGTTACGCCGTTGACAGGCTTGAACGGTGCTTCCCCGCTCAAGGGTGCCGCCGGTCAGGATCTGAATGGCTATCGCCGCAAGGAAATCACCCAGCTCCAGACCACCTTTACGCACTTCTTTGATCAGGTCATGGGCGCCAGCCGGCTGACACTGGTGGGCGAAGTGGGGCTGACCCACGTCGGCGGCCTGGAAAGCAGCTCGAAAGCGCGCTACGGGCGTGATCCGGTATTTGGTCCTGGGGAAGGCCCACTGTGTGCGACGCTCAACGCGGGAACCATTGCCGGTGCGGGCGCAGGTACAGACCGCAGTAACCTGACGGCCAACTGCAACAATGACGGCTTTACCACCGCCAACTCCTGGGGCTATCGCGGCCGGGCAATCTGGGAATACCCGGACGTGTTCGCGGGTGTGAACCTCAAGCCCAACGTGGCCTGGTCCCATGACGTCAGCGGTTATTCGCCAGGCCCTGGCGGCAACTTCGAAGAAGGTCGCAAGGCTGTCAGTCTCGGCCTGGATGCTGAATACCAGAATACCTACACCGCGAGCTTGGCCTACACCAACTTCTTCGGCGGTAAGTACTCCACTGTGGACGACCGTGATTTCATCGCCCTCAGCGTCGGCGCCAACTTCTAAGCACACTGCATTTCAGGAAGAACCAGAACATGAAAATAACTAAAAGTCTGTTGCACGTCGGTGTGCTTGGGCTGTCGATCCTGGCGAGTAACGTCATGGCGGCGGTGTCGGCGGATGAGGCCGCCAAGCTGGGCACGACCCTGACTCCGATGGGCGCCGAAATGGCCGGTAACGCCGCAGGCACCATTCCCAAATGGTCGCCGTTGCCGACGAATGCCGGCGCCGTCGACGCCCGTGGTTTCCTGGCCAACCCTTATGCCAGCGAACAACCGCAATTCACCATCACCGCGCAAAACGTCGAGCAATACAAAGACAAGCTGGCGCCGGGGCAGTACGCGATGTTCAAGCGCTACCCGGACACCTTCAAGATGCCGGTCTACCCGACCCATCGCGGCGCCACCGTACCGGCCGAGGTGTTCGCCTCGATCAAGAAGAACGCCACCAACACCAACCTGGTGTCCGGCGGTAACGGCCTGGAAAACTTCGAAACCGCCGTGCCGTTCCCGATTCCGAAAAGTGGCGTTGAAGTCATCTGGAACCACATCACCCGCTATCGCGGCGGCAGCGTGACCCGCCTGGTGACCCAGGCCACGCCGCAGACCAACGGTTCGTTCAGCCTGGTGTATTTCAAAGACCAGTTCGTGTTCCGCGACAAAATGAAGGACTTCGACCCGAAAAACCCCGGCAACGTGCTGTTCTACTTCAAGCAGCAAGTGACCGCGCCGGCACGTCTGGCCGGTGGTGTGCTGCTGGTTCACGAAACCCTCGACCAGGTGAAGGAACCGCGCTCGGCGTGGGTCTACAACGCCGGCCAGCGCCGTGTACGCCGGGCGCCGCAAGTGTCTTATGACGGGCCGGGTACCGCTGCCGACGGCCTGCGTACCTCCGACAACCTCGACATGTACAACGGTGCGCCGGACCGCTACGACTGGAAACTGGAAGGCAAGAAAGAAATCTACATCGCCTCCAACAGCTACAAGATCGACGATCCGAAACTCAAGTATGTCGACATCATCAAGGCCGGCCACATCAACCAGGACCTCGCACGCTACGAGCTGCGCCGCGTGTGGCATGTGGTCGCGACCCTGAAGGAAGGCCAGCGCCATATCTACGCCAAGCGTGACTTCTTCATCGACGAAGACACCTGGCAAGCGGCCGTGATCGACCACTACGACGGTCGCGGCCAACTGTGGCGCGTCGCCGAAGCCCATGCCGAGAACTACTACGACAAACAAGTGCCGTGGTACGCCCTGGAAACCCTCTACGACCTGCAGTCCGGCCGCTACCTGGCCCTGGGCATGAAGAACGAAGAGAAACAGGCGTATGACTTCGGCTTCACCGCCGGCATCAGCGACTTCAGCCCGGCGGCCCTGCGCCAGGACGGTGTTCGCTAAGCTGCACGCATAGCCAAATGTGGGAGGGGGCTTGCCCCCGATAGCGGTCTGACAGCCAAGAATTCTATTGGCTGCCCCAGCGCAATCGGGAGCAAGCCCCCTCTCACATTTCTTGTCGCAGTTCTTTTTCAGGCAAATGTTGCAAAGATCTACAAAACCGCCGCTTTTACCGCTAGTCTGCGGACATCTGCAATGCCGACAACAGCCTTCTACAAGAGCCCGGCGATGACTGATCTGTCCCGAATCCAGGGGCCTGCCAGCGCGGTGATCCCGACCCTGGAAGGTCGCTTCTACAGACCTCCGCTGCCTGACGGCTATGTGCTGCGCCCGCGCCTGTGCGAACGGCTGAGCGCTGGCCTGGAAGGGCGATTGCTGCTGGTCTGCGCGCCGGCGGGGTTCGGCAAGAGTTCGCTGGCGGTCGAGTTCTGCCAGAGTCTGCCCGCCCATTGGCAAAGCCTTTGGCTGGGCCTGAGCCCACGGGATAACGACCCCGGGCGTTTCCTCGAGCGCCTGCTTGACGGCTTGCAGCAATACTTCCCGCAACTGGGTGCGCAATCCCTGGGCCTGCTGAAAATGCGTCAGCGTCATCAACCGTTTGCCTTCGAAGAATGGCTCGATGGCTTGCTCGATGAGCTGGCGCTGCAGTTGTCCACGCGTGCGCCTTTGTTGCTGGTGCTGGATGACTACCATTTGGCCCAGGGCCCGGTGCTTGATCGCTGCCTGCAGTTTTTCCTCAATCATTTGCCCGATGGCCTGCTGGTGCTGGTTACCAGTCGCCAGCGCCCCGACTGGCACCTGGCGCGCTTGCGCCTGTCTCGGCACCTGCTGGAGCTGCATGAGCAAGACCTGCGCCTGACCCACGCCGAATCCCTGGCGGTGTTGGATCGCCACAGCAGTTCGCTGCGCGGCGAGGCGCTGGATAACTTGATCCGGCGCAGTGAAGGCTGGGTCGCCGGCTTGCGTTTCTGGCTGTTGGCGGCCTCCGAAGCGGGGAATGAGGGCGCCTTGCCGCAGAGCCTGCACGGCGGCGAAGGCTTGATACGCGACTATTTGCTGGAAGAAGTGATTGATTGCCTGCCGGCGGAAGTCCAGGCATTCCTCTATGAAACCGCTTCGCAGGAACGCTTTTGCAGTGAACTGTGCGACGCCATACGCGATGCCCACGACAGCGCGGAAATCCTGCGTTACTTGCAGGCTCATCAGGTATTTCTGGTGCCGCTGGACGAGCAGGGGCACTGGTTCCGTTACCACCATTTGTTTTCCGACCTGCTGCGCACCCGGCGCGCGAGCAGCGCCGTGCTGCCGCCTGCCAGCCTGCACCTGCGCGCCTGTCGCTGGTTCAACGCCCAGGGGCTGATCGATGAAGCGGTCGAGCAGGCGTTGCGCGCCGGTCATCTGGATGTGGCGGCGAACCTGGTGCAGAACCTCTCCGAGGAGCAACTGCTGGCCGAGCAGAACGTCGGCATGCTCCTACGCTGGAAAATGGACCTGCCCGATAGTCTGCTGATCAGCACGCCTCGGTTGATCGTGCTGTACAGCTGGGCCTTGGGCCTGGCGTGTCAGCTGGATGCGGCGGAAGAACTGTCGGGCTACCTCAGCCGCTTCCTGCCGGCGCCATCGGCCACCGCGCAGAAGTCGATGCTGGCGCAATGGCTGGCGCTGAGCGGGATCATCGCCCGGGGCCGAGGCGACCGCGAGCTGACCCAGCGCTATTGCAGTGAAGCCTTGGAAAGCCTGCCGCAGCGCCGTTATGGTCAGCGCCTGATGTGCCTGTCGACCCTCTCCAACCTGGCGATCGTCGATGCCGACCTGTGGCGCGCCCGTGGCTTGAACCGCGAATCCCTCGAATTGGCGCAGCGTGTCGGCAACCCCCTGTTCGAGGCCCTGGCCCATTACGACCGCGCACGGGTCTTGCAGGCGCGGGGTGAAATCCTGCGCTCGCTGGATGAAGTACACCAGGGCCTGCAACGCTTGCACGACCTTTCGCCCCAACGGTTGTACGCCGTGCGCGCCCGATTAGCGCTTTACGAAGGCTACCTGCTGCTCGCGCGTTGTCAGCCCGAAGCCGGCCTGGTCCGCCTGCGCGCCGGCCTGGCCGAAGCCCGCGCCTGCCGGGATATCAGCGTGCTGATCGGGCATTGCGTGATTGCCAACTTCGAAGGGCGCCGCGGCGACTTCCCCAAAGCCTTCGCCGAACTGGCCGAGGCCGAACGCCTGATGCACATCTGGGACGTGCCGCCGATTTACTACCTGGCAATGATCACCCTGATCAAATGCGAGCTCTGGTTGGCCCAGGGGCGTACCGACCTGGCCGACGCCTGGCTGACCCGCCTGGGGCAAACCTACAACGGCGCACACGCGGCGGCGGCCCCGGAGTTTCATCCGCACCTGCCGCAGCATATCGAGCTGCAGCAAGCCGCGTTGGATGCGATCCGCCATCAACCGGCGGCGGCCCTGCAGCGCCTCGAAGACCTGGCGCAACACGCTCATGGCAGCGGCCGCCAGATGATTGCCCTGATGGCGCTGACCCAGCAGGCGCAGTTGCTGCTGGAGAGCGGCCAGGAGGCCAAGGCGCGCGAGGTGTTGGTTCGCGCCCTGGAAGCCGGAGCCGGCGGCGCGCTGCAACCCTTCCAGCGCCTGCTTGAAGGGTATCCCGACTGGATGCGCGATCAACTCGGCCAAGACCCCCATGGTTTATTGAACCAGAGCCTGTTGGCGCTGCTGCCGGCCGTTGCTGTCAGCGAGCCGGCGCCCAACCATGAAACCCTGAGCGCCCGCGAGCTGGCGGTGCTGCAACTGATCGCCCAGGGCTGTTCGAACCAGGAGATCAGTAACCGCCTCTTCATCTCCCTGCACACGGTCAAGACCCACGCCAGCCATATCAACAGCAAGCTCGGCGTGGAGCGGCGCACCCAGGCGGTCGCGCGGGCGCAGGAGCTGCGGTTGATTGGTTAAAGCCTGAGTCCGCTGGCGAGCTTGCTTGCGTTGAGGTGCGACGCCGCTCCAGTCTGGTTTAATAGTGCAATCATTCTGGCGACAGTCGCCCGGAAACCCTATGCCGTTTGCACGAGAGGACCGTTCATGGACACCGCAAAGCCGACCCTTATCCGCGAAACCTTCCCCGTCGGCCCGTTGCAGTGCAATTGCACCATCATCGGCGACCCCATCAGTAAACAAGCCATCGTGGTCGACCCCGGCGGCAATCACGAGCTGATCCTGGCGCGGCTCGAGGCGCTGGGCCTCAAGGTGGTGAGCATCATTCACACCCATGCTCACCTGGATCACTTCCTGGCGTCCGGCCAGTTGAAGGAGAAGACCGGCGCGACCCTGCATTTGCACAAGGCCGACCAGTTCCTCTGGGATAACCTGGAGATGCAGTGCCGGACGTTTGGCGTGCCGTATACGCCGGTGCCGTCGCCGGACCGTTGGCTGGCCGACGATGAAGAGCTGGCTTGCGGTTGCGGCGTCGCATTGCATACGCCGGGGCACACGCCGGGGTCGATGAGTTTCTGGTTTGCCGATGCCAAGCTGCTGATCGCTGGAGATACGTTGTTTCGCCGGGGCGTAGGCCGCACGGATTTGTGGGGCGGGGACCAAGCGGCGATTGTGCGCTCGATCAAGCAGCGCCTGTATACGCTGGATGAGGCGGCGACGGTGGTGACCGGTCACGGGCCGGAGACGCGACTCGGTGACGAGATGCGCGAGAACCCCTTTGTGCGTGCATGATTGCAGCTTAGGCGGTCAAGCCCTGTAGCAAAAAACTCAGCGTGTGTTCAGCGTGCGTCTGCTACGGTTTGTGCCGCGACGATAGTCCTGCGTTTTTTGTTACAGGTTAAGATACGTCCACGGAATTTTTACCGTTTGTCGCGTTCAAAACCCGGCAAAGATCCATTGTCCATATCCTCTGCACCCAGAGTGCAAAAGTAGGAGCTTCTCCATGTTCACTCCGCGTCGTCTGCTCGTTGTCGCTACTGCCGTAGCCATGTTATCTGGCTGTGCTTCACCCAATCCGTATGACGGTAGCAGCCAGGGACAGGCGAGTAATGAATCCGGTGGCATGAGCAAGACCGTCAAGTACGGCGGCCTCGGCGCCCTGGCCGGTGCGTTGGCCGGTGCAGCCATCGACCATAACAACCGTGGCAAGGGCGCACTGATCGGTGCCGTCGTCGCGGGTGCAGGTGCGGCGGGTTATGGCTACTACGCCGACCAGCAGGAAAAGAAACTGCGCGAAAGCATGGCCAATACCGGGGTTGAAGTTCAGCGCCAGGGCGATCAGATCAAACTGATCATGCCGGGCAACATCACCTTCGCCACCAACTCGGACGCGATCTCCAGCAGTTTCTATACGCCGCTGAACAACCTGGCCAACTCGCTCAAGCAGTTCAGCCAGAACACCATCCAGATCGTGGGTTACACCGATAGCACCGGCAGCCGCCAGTTGAACATGGACCTGTCCCGGCGTCGTGCGCAGAGCGTGGCCAACTATCTGACCTCCCAAGGCGTCAGCGCTGCCAACCTGAGCGCTCGTGGTGCCGGTCCGGATAATCCGATTGCCAGCAATGCCGACGTCAACGGTCGCGCGCAGAACCGTCGTGTAGAAGTGAACCTGGGCCCAATCCCAGGCCAGCAGTATGGCCAGCCGGCCGCCCAGCAACAGGCGCCGCAGCAGAACAACCAGTTCCAGGGCAACCCGTACTCGCAGTACCAGTAATCTGCAGCCAATAAAAAGGGCGCCGTGCAATCAATGCACGGCGCCCTTTTTTGTGGCCGTCGGTTACATCAATCGATGTACTCGAACACCTTCACGATCTTCTGTACGCCGGACACACCCTGTACCAAGTTCGCCGCACGGGTCGCTTCTGCCTGGGTCAGCAGGCCCATCAGGTAAACGATGCCGTTGTCGGTGACGACTTTGATGCGTGAACCGGGAATGGCGTTGTCGGTCAGCATCTGCGCCTTGATCTTGGTGGTCAGCAGCGCATCGTTGCTGATGGCCAGCAGGGTGATCGGGTCCATTACCTGCAATTCGTTGTGGACCTTCTTGACCCGCTGCACGGCCGAGGCGGCTTGTTCGGCCTGGGCCTTGAGTTCGGCACGTGGCGTTTGGCCGGCGAGCAGCACCACGCCGTTGAAGCTGGTCACGACGATGCGCGACGCGCCATTGCCCAGGTCCGTAGCGGCCTTGGCGACGTTGACCTCGACCTTGGTTTCGATCAGCGAGTCGTCAATCTTGCTGCCGAAGGTGCGGGTGCCCTTGTCGTCCTGGATGGGGGTGTCACGTGTCGCGGTGATTGCCGTGCTGCAGCCGCTGATGCCGAGGCACAGCGCAATCGCCAATAGGCTGAGGCGTTTAACGGTCATTCTTCACTCCCGAACAGTTGGCTGTCGATCAGATCGCACAGGCAGTGGATCGTCAGCAGGTGGACTTCCTGAATACGTGCGGTGACATTGGCCGGGACGCGAATCTCCACGTCTTCGGGCAGCAACAGCGAGGCCATGCCGCCGCCGTCGCGGCCAGTCAATGCTACGACAATCATTTCGCGATCATGTGCGGCCTGGATCGCCTGAATAATATTCGCCGAGTTGCCGCTGGTGGAAATCGCCAGCAGCACGTCACCCGGTTGCCCCAGGGCGCGGATCTGTTTGGAGAAGATTTCGTTGTAGCTGTAGTCGTTGGCGATCGAGGTGATCGTCGACGAATCGGTGGTCAAGGCAATGGCCGGCAAGCTCGGACGCTCGCGCTCGAAGCGGTTGAGCAACTCGGACGAGAAATGCTGGGCATCGCCGGCCGAGCCGCCGTTGCCGCACGAAAGCATTTTGCCCTCGTTGAGCAAGGCATTGACCATGACCTGACTGGCTTGCTCGATGTGCGGTGCAAGTACGTCCATCGCCTGTTGCTTGGTGTCGATGCTGGCCTGGAAAAGCTGGCGAATTCGGGATTGCATGTCCATCTGTGTGACCTTAAGTAGCGCGGCTATTTGGCACAGGAATGTGCAGCCCGCAAAGCAAAGAGCAAAAGTATGTGGTGAAGATGTCCGGCGAATCAGCTGTCGAAGGCATCTTTGAGCCAGTTCAAATCAGCTTTGCCAGACGGTGTGCTTTCAATGGCAACCACATCGAAACGGCAGGGGGAGTCAGCCCAGCGATGCTCCTTGAGCAGGAAAAACTGCGCGGCGAGTATCAGCTTCTGACGCTTGCGCCCGTCGATACTGGCGAGCGCGCCACCCCATTGTGCGTGTTTTCTGTAGCGGACTTCGACGAATACTACTGTATCGCCGTCAAGCATGACCAGATCAAGCTCGCCGCGTTTACACAACCAGTTCTGCGCCAGAAGGCGCAGACCCTGTTGTCGAAGATACTCAAGCGCTTGAAGTTCGGCATCCTTGCCGCTTTGTGCGCTGGACCGCTCGGGCATCAGCGTGGGGTATCGGGCAGACGCTGGACCTCGCCGCCGACGAACTTCGCCCACGGCATCTGGCGGTCAACGCGCTGGTGGGCGCTGATGCCCAGGTTGCCCGAGAGGCCGTCAATGCGCGTATCCGGCAATGCCTTGAGTTGGCCCACGCGTGGCGCCAGTCGGTAGGCATCGACGCCCATCGCGTACAGGCGGCCAAGGCTGCCATTGGCTTGCGGCCATTGTGCAGCGACCTGGTTGCGCAGCGGGTCGGTGGTGTTGAGCAGCCAAGGGGTTTCGCAGAACATCACGTTGGTCATGTCCAGGTACTGGTTCTTGTCGCCGCTGGCGCTGAACACGTGAGACGTCGCATACACCGGCACGTCGCCAGCGTACTGGAAGTTCAGGGTCGGCTTGATCTGCTGGGCCAGTTGCGGGGTGACGGCCAGGAAGATGAACTCGATATCCTGGCGACGCGAAGGTTGTGCGGCGACGTCGGTGCCGACGGCGCTTTGCAGGCTCTTGGCACGGCCTTCGCTTTTACGCAGTTGGAACAGATCGGCAATCTGCTGGGCGAGGGCGACCGGCTGGTCGACGTACTCGACGCCGACAACGGTGCCGCCGTTGGCTTCCCAGTCCTGGCGGAAGGCCTTGTAGACACGCTCACCCCATTCGCCACGGGGCACCATCGCAGCGGCGCGGTGCAGGCCGTCGGCACGGGCGCGGCGCGAGACTTCGCGAGCTTCGTCTTCAGCCGCCAGGCCGAACTGGAACAACTGCGCCGGGTTTTGATCGGTCTCGCTGTAGTTCAACGCCAGGGTGGTAATCGGCAATTGCGGGCGCGCGCTGAGCTGTTTGACCAGCGGCTTTTCCAGCGGCCCGACGACCAATTGCACGCCGGCAGCCTTGGCCTTGGCGTAGAAGTCGTCGAGGGAGGTCAGGCGCGAGCTGTCATAGAACTCGATGACCGGCGGCTTCTGCCCGGCTTGTTCAGCCTGGTAATGCGCGGCCATGAAGCCTTCACGCAGGGCCTTGGCCACGTTGGCCAGTGGACCCTCCTGCGGCAGCAGCAGGGCGATCTTGTTCAGCGGCTGGCTCGCCAGTTCCTTGAGTTTGGTCAGCGGCGTCGGCAGTTGCACGGCGGCCGGATGGCCCGGGTTCTGCGCGCGCCAGGTGTCAATGGCGGCTTGCTGTTGCTCCAGCGTGCCGGCGCCCTTGACCGCCTGGGCCAGGGTGATCCAGCCGTCGAGCGTCGGGTTGCCGCTGGCTTGCAGTTGTTCGGCCGGCAGCGCGGCAATCAGCGCCCAGATGGCTTCATGGTTGCTCTTGGCGGCGTCGCCGGTCAGCAGTGGCGCCATGGTCACACGCTCGCGAGCGGCGGCCAGGGTCTGGCCGTCGGCTTCATAGGCGCGTGCATGTACGGTGCCGGTGCGGACCTGCTGTTCGGCCGGCAGCTCCTTCAGGTTCTGCAGGCTGGGGTGGTTCAACGCCGCCAGCGCGGCCTTGGGCTGGTTACGCGTCATGGCCAGTTCGGCGGCCAGGGTGTTGGCGAACACCTGCGCAGCGGGCTTGAGAACATCCAGCGGCACCTGCGCAAGAATCTGCGACGAGCGGCCAGCGTTGTTCTGGTGGTAGGCCATGTCGGCCGCGCTCAGGCGCAGCAACGCAGCTTTTTCGGGCGTGTTGGCGGTAGTCGCCTGTTCGAGCAGTTGCTCGATACTGGCATCCGGGGTCCGTGGCAGGTCGCCAAGGCGGGACGAGGGCGAGCTGGCACAGGCGCCCAGCAAGGCAGCGAGGCAGAGGGCGGAGAGCAGCCGCAGGCAAGGGATCATGTAAGTGTTCCTGATACCGATCAAATTAGCGTGGAATTGTACCCAAGCACTGGCCCAGGCGCGATGTTACTGGCGTGAAACCGTGAATTTAGGTGGTGCAAATGTTGCGTTTGGGTGGCTAGGGCCGACCGACGGCTGAAACGGCATCCATCTCGATGGCATATTTCCGCGGCGTCGACGCGCTACAATGTGGCTTTTGCCAACCATCGAGGTGTGCGTTTTGACTGCTCCAGGTCCTTTGAATTCCACTGCAGGCTCGCTTTTTGTCGTGGCGACGCCCATTGGCAACCTGGACGACATCAGCGCCCGGGCGCTTAAAGTGTTGCGCGACGTTAAATTGATCGCGGCGGAAGACACTCGGCACTCCCAGCGCTTGATGCAGCATTTCGGCATCAGTACGCCATTGGCGGCCTGCCACGAACATAACGAGCGCGAAGAAGGCAGCCGTTTTATCACGCGCCTGCTGGCCGGTGACGATGTGGCGCTGATTTCCGATGCCGGTACCCCGCTGATTTCCGATCCCGGTTACCACCTGGTCCGTCAGGCGCGTGCCGCGGGTATCAATGTAGTGCCGGTTCCGGGCGCATGCGCGTTGATTGCGGCGTTATCCGCCGCGGGGTTGCCGTCGGATCGTTTCATCTTCGAAGGTTTCCTGCCGGCCAAGGCGGTGGGGCGTCGCGCACGTCTTCAGGCGCTTAAGGAAGAACCGCGCACGCTGATCTTCTATGAAGCCCCGCATCGTATCCTCGAATGCCTGCAGGACATGGAACTGGTGTTCGGTGGCGAGCGCCTGGCGCTGCTGGCCCGCGAGCTGACCAAGACCTTCGAGACGCTCAAGGGGCTGCCGCTGGAAGAACTGCGCGCGTTTGTCGAAGGTGACAGCAATCAGCAGCGTGGCGAGTGCGTGGTGCTGGTGGCGGGTTGGACGGCGCCGGAAAATGAAGACGCCGTCGGTGGCGAAGCCATGCGCGTTCTGGATCTGCTGCTCAAGGAGATGCCCCTTAAGCGAGCGGCGGCGCTGGCAGCGGAAATCACCGGAGTGCGTAAAAATGTGTTGTATCAGGCCGCGCTGGATAAACAGAAAGCCGAATAGTTCCGGGGTTAAACCGGTATTCCGTCTGAACGTGATGGCATTGCTGCACTTTTAATACTTGTCCTAACTCCGTCGTGCCGTTAACCTGCGCGGCGGAGAGTCGATTGGACAGTCGCTGCCCTCTATGAAAATTAGGGGGGGGAGGAAAGTCCGGGCTCCATAGGGCGAAGTGCCAGGTAATGCCTGGGAGGCGTGAGCCTACGGAAAGTGCCACAGAAAATAACCGCCTAAGCACTTCGGTGCCGGTAAGGGTGAAAAGGTGCGGTAAGAGCGCACCGCACGTCTGGCAACAGTTCGTGGCTAGGTAAACCCCACTTGGAGCAAGACCAAATAGGGTCCCAAGGCGTGGCCCGCGCTGGGACCGGGTAGGTTGCTAAAGATGTCCAGTGATGGCCATCGTAGACGAATGACTGTTCAAGACAGAACCCGGCTTATAGATCGACTCTCCACCTTTTTTCCTTCTGTCCGAATCTCGTGCAGAAACCCGGTAGTAACGCAAGAATCCCTCCCTGCCAAATCATTGGCAGATGCATCTTGGTAATACCAAAAAAATCTTACTCTTAATAAATTACTTTAACTTTGAAGCATAGCTCTTTGAGCTATTTGTGCTTATTGAGCCAAAAATACCGCTGAACTCTGATTTCTCCTCCTCTTGCGCTCCTAAATCTCCGTTCTGTAAGGCTTTTCCTTGAATCCGCGCCTTGACGGTGTGGTGGGCGCATTCCTATAGTGTGCGCAAGTGGCGGAAAGTGGCACAAAGTGGGTTTTTTTAACGTAAAGCGCTAAAATTTGGAGAAACGCATCTGTGTTTCGCGGAGCTAACGCTATCAGTCTCGATGCAAAAGGCCGTCTCGCTATGCCGAGCCGGTATCGTGACGAGCTGATTTCGCGAAGTTCCGGGCAGTTAATCATCACGATCGATGCCGTTGACCCTTGTTTGTGCGTTTACCCCCTCGATGAGTGGGAGTTGATTGAAACCAAACTGCGTGCCTTGCCTTCATTGCGTGAAGAAAACCGCCGTCTGCAGCGTTTGCTGATCGGTAATGCCGTCGACCTCGAACTCGATGGCAGTGGTCGTTTCCTGGTGCCTCCGCGTCTGCGCGAGTACGCCAAGCTCGACAAGCGCGCAATGCTGGTGGGCCAACTGAACAAGTTCCAATTGTGGGACGAAGATGCCTGGGATGCTGTTTCTGCAGCTGACCTGGCTGCTATTCAACAACCGGGCGCCATGCCTGATGAACTGCGTGATTTGATCTTGTGACTATTGATAGCGGCTTTAACCACATCACCGTACTGCTTGACGAAGCCGTTGAGGCTCTCGCCGTACGCGCGGATGGCTGCTATCTGGATGGCACCTTCGGCAGGGGCGGGCACAGCCGGTTGATACTCAGCCAGCTCGGGCCCGACGGTAAACTCCTCGGGTTCGACAAAGACCCCCAGGCGATTGCCACCGGGCAAGCGCTAGCGGCCGAAGACGGCCGCTTTGTCGTTGTACAACGCAGCTTTGCCGAGCTGGGTGCCGAAGTCGCCGAGCGCGGCATGGCAGGCAAGGTGGCCGGGGTTTTGCTCGACCTGGGCGTGTCCTCGCCGC
Source organism: Pseudomonas sp. Pse79 (assembly GCF_024519615.1). NCBI lineage: Bacteria > Pseudomonadati > Pseudomonadota > Gammaproteobacteria > Pseudomonadales > Pseudomonadaceae > Pseudomonas > Pseudomonas sp. Pse79. The sequence continues at coordinate 31,603 of NZ_JALJRR010000032.1, read as the reverse complement.
AGCTCGATGACCCGGAGCGCGGTTTCAGTTTCATGAACGACGGCCCGCTGGATATGCGTATGGACCCCACCCGTGGTGTCAGTGCCGCCCAGTTCATCGCCACCGCGCCGGTGGAAGAAATCGCCCGTGTGTTCAAGGAATACGGTGAAGAACGCTTCGCCGGTCGCATGGCGCGCGCCGTGGTCGAGCGCCGCGAAATCCAGCCGTTCGAGCGCACCGCCGACCTGGCGGAAGTGCTGAAAGTCGCCAACCCTGCCTGGGAAAAGGGCAAGAACCCGGCGACCCGTGCGTTCCAGGGCCTGCGCATTCACGTCAACAATGAGTTGGGCGATCTGGAAGCCGGCCTCGAAGCCGCGCTGGAAGCCTTGGAAGTGGGCGGGCGCCTGGTGGTGATCAGCTTCCACTCCCTGGAAGACCGCATCGTCAAACTGTTCATGCGTCGCCTGGTCAAGGGTGAATCCGACAACCTGCCACGCAACCTGCCGGTGCGTTTCGAAGCCTTCGTGCCGAAAATCAAAATCCATGGCAAGGCGCAGTTCGCTTCCGAAGCTGAACTCAAGGCCAACCCACGCTCCCGTAGCGCCGTCATGCGCGTCGCGGAGAAGTTGCGGTGAGCAGGCTCTTCGCCAAGCCCCTCCCGGGCGGCAGCTTCTTTATGTTGCTGCTGTTTATCGGCGTGCTGGTGTCCGCGATTGCGGTGTCCTACAGCGCCCATTACAACCGCCAACTGCTCAATACCCTGTACGGCGAATTGAGTGTGCGTGATAAAGCGCAGGCGGAGTGGGGCCGGTTGATCCTCGAGCAAAGCACCTGGACCGCCCACAGCCGCATCGAAATACTGGCCACCGAACAGTTGAAGATGCACATCCCCGGCGCGGCCGAAGTTCGAATGGTGGCGCCATGATGAAACTCGAAGGCGCACTTTACCCGTGGCGCTTCCGCCTGATGCTCGGCTTGCTGGCCTTGATGGTCGGCGCCATCACCTGGCGGATCATCGACCTGCAGGTGGTCGACCGCGACTTCCTGATCGGCCAGGGCGATGCCCGTAGCCTGCGACATATTCCGATTCCTGCACACCGCGGCCTGATCACCGACCGTAACGGCGAGCCCCTGGCCGTCAGTACGCCGGTGACCACGCTGTGGGCCAACGCCAAGGAATTGCAGGTGGCCAAGGACAAGTGGCCACAACTGGCTGCCGCGTTGGGTCAGGACCCGAAAGCCCTGGCCGAGCGCCTGGAAGCCCAGGCCAATAAAGAATTCATCTACCTGGTTCGCGGCCTCACCCCCGAACAGGGCCAGCAAGTGCTCGACCTCAAGGTCCCCGGTGTCTATGGCATCGAGGAATTCCGCCGTTTCTACCCGGCCGGTGAAACCACCGCGCACATGGTTGGCTTTACCGACATCGACGACCATGGTCGCGAAGGGGTTGAGCTGGCCTACGATGAATGGCTGGCCGGCGTGCCCGGCAAGCGACAGGTCATCAAGGATCGGCGCGGCAGACTGATCAAAGACGTCCAAGTCACCAAAAACGCCAAGGCCGGCAAGCCCTTGGCGTTGTCGATTGACCTGCGCCTGCAATACCTGGCCAACCGCGAGCTGCGTAACGCGATCATCGAGAACGGCGCGAAGGCCGGCAGCCTGGTGATCATGGACGTGAAGACCGGCGAGATCCTCGCCATGGTCAACCAGCCGACCTACAACCCGAACAACCGTCGCAACCTGCAACCGGCGATGATGCGCAACCGCGCGATGATCGACGTGTTCGAGCCGGGTTCGACCATGAAAGCCATCTCCATGAGTGCCGCCCTGGAAACCGGGCGCTGGAAGCCCAGCGACAAGGTCGAGGTCTACCCCGGCACCCTGCAGTTGGGCAAATACACCATTCGTGACGTGTCGCGTACCGAAGGCCCGGTGTTGGATCTGACAGGTATCCTGATCAACTCCAGTAACGTGGGCATGAGTAAGGTCGCCTTCGATATCGGCGGCGAAACCATCTACCACCTGGCGCAAAAGATTGGCCTTGGCCAACCCACCGGCCTGGACTTCCCGGGTGAGCGCGTGGGCAACCTGCCGAACTACCGCGACTGGAAAAAAGCCGAGACCGCCACGCTGTCCTACGGCTATGGCCTGTCGGTGACCGCGATCCAGCTGGCCCACGCTTTCTCTGTATTGGCCAATAACGGTCGGATGGTTCCTTTGAGCCTGATCCACGTCGACGAAGCGCCGAAAGCGACCCAGGTGATCCCGGAAAGCGTCGCCAAGACCATGCAAGGCATGCTGCAACAAGTGATCGAAGCACCGCGCGGCGTATTCCGCGCCCAGGTGCCGGCGTATCACGTGGCCGGCAAGTCGGGTACTGCGCGTAAGACCTCGGTCGGCACCAAAGGCTATGCCGAGAACTCCTATCGCTCGCTGTTCGCCGGTTTCGGCCCGATGAGCGACCCGCGCTATGCCATCGTCGTCGTGATCGATGAACCGAGTAAAGCGGGCTACTTCGGTGGCCTGGTGTCGGCGCCGGTGTTCAGCAAAGTGATGTCCGGCACCCTGCGCCTGATGAACATCACGCCGGACAACCTGCCGCCGACCCAACAAGCGAACGCCGGACCACCGGCCGCCGCGGTAAAAGCCAATGGAGGGCGCGGCTGATGTCTCTTAGCCTGAACAAGATTTTTGCCCATGCCGGTCGCGATCTGCTGATCCGCGAGCTGACGCTGGACAGTCGTAATGTACGCGCCGGGGACCTGTTCCTGGCGGTGCCTGGCGGTAAATACGATGGCCGCGCGCACATCGCCGATGCCCTGCAACGCGGCGCCGCCGCCGTGGCGTATGAAGTGGACGGAGCCACCGTGCTGCCGATCACCGACGTGCCGTTGATTCCGGTCAAGGGCCTGGCCGCGCAACTGTCGGACATCGCCGGGCGTTTCTACGGCGATCCGAGCCGCCACCTGAACCTGATTGGCGTGACCGGCACCAACGGCAAGACCAGCGTGACCCAACTGGTCGCCCAGGCGCTTGACCTGTTGGGCCAGCACTGCGGCATCGTCGGCACCCTGGGCACCGGTTTCTATGGCGCGCTGCAAAGCGGCCTGCACACCACGCCGAACCCGATCGCCGTGCAAGCGACCCTGGCCGACCTGAAAAAGGCCGGTGCCAAGGCGGTTGCCATGGAAGTGTCGTCCCACGGTTTGCACCAGGGCCGCGTTGCTGCGCTGGCTTTCGATGTGGCGGTGATGACCAACCTGTCCCGCGATCACCTGGACTACCACGGCACCATGCAAGCCTACGCCGCCGAGAAGGCCAAGCTGTTTGCCTGGAACGACCTGAAGTGCCGCGTGGTGAACCTGGATGACGCGTTCGGCCGCGAGCTGGCTGCCCAAGACAGCGAAGCGCGCCTGATCAGCTACAGCCTGGAAGACTCCCGCGCCTATCTGTATTGCCGCGAAGCCCAATTCAATGACGAGGGCGTGCGCGCCACGTTGGTGACGCCGCAGGGCGAGCACCATTTGCGCAGCACCTTGCTGGGTCGTTTCAACCTGAGCAACGTCCTCGCGGCGATCGGTGCGCTACTCGGCCTGGATTACGCGCTCGATGAAATCCTGCGCGTGCTGCCGAAGCTGGAAGGCCCGGCCGGTCGCATGCAACGTCTGGGCGGCGGTTCGCAGCCGCTGGTGGTGGTCGATTACGCCCACACCCCGGACGCACTGGAAAAAGTCCTGCTGGCCCTGCGCCCACACGCCAAGGGCAAGTTGCTGTGCCTGTTCGGCTGTGGCGGTGATCGCGACCGCGGCAAGCGTCCATTGATGGCCGAGATTGTCGAGCGTCTGGCCGATGGCGTGCTGGTCACCGACGACAACCCGCGCAGCGAAGACCCGAGCCAGATTTTCGACGACATCCGCGTCGGCTTCAAAGACCCATCCAAAGCCAGTTTCATTGCCGGTCGCGGCGCGGCCATTGCCCAATTGATCGCCAGCGCCAGCGTCGACGATGTCGTGGTACTGGCTGGTAAAGGTCACGAGGACTACCAGGAAATCAACGGCGAACGCCACGCTTTCTCCGATCTGGTCGAGGCCGATCATGCCTTGACCGCCTGGGAGGTCGCCCATGCTTAAAGCGATGAAATTCAGCGAGCTGACCCAGGCCCTCTCGGCGCGCATGCTGTCGGGTGATTGCAGTTTCAATGGCGTCAGTATCGATAGCCGTGCGATCAAGCCGGGCCAACTGTTTGTTGCCCTGGCCGGTCCGCGTTTCGACGGCCATGACTACCTGAATGAAGTCGCCGCCAAAGGCGCGGTCGGTGCCCTGGTGCAACGCGAAGTGACGGACTCCACCCTGCCGCAATTGCTGGTGGCCGACACGCGCCTGGCCTTGGGCCAACTGGGTGCGCTGAACCGTGCGGCGTTCACCAAGCCGGTGGCCGCGATCACCGGCTCCAGCGGCAAGACCACGGTCAAGGAACTGCTCGCCGGTGTCCTGCGCACGCGCGGGCCGGTGCTGGCCACCCGTGGCAACCTGAACAACGATTTCGGCGCACCGCTGACCCTGCTCGAACTCGCCCCGGAACACACGGCGGCCGTGATCGAGCTGGGCGCTTCGCGTATTGGCGAAATTGCCTACACCGTGGCGCTGACCAAGCCTCACGTGGCAATTATCAACAACGCCGGGACCGCCCACGTCGGCGAGTTCGGCGGCCCGGAAAAAATCGTCGAAGCCAAGGGCGAAATCCTCGAAGGCCTCGATGCCTCGGGCATAGCTGTGTTGAATCTTGACGACAAGGCCTTCGAGACCTGGCGTGTACGCGCCGCCGGTCGCAAGGTGCTGACGTTCGCCGTGCTGAATGCAGCGGCCGATTTCCACGCGTCGAACATCGCGGTCGACGCCCGTGGTTGCCCGTCCTTTACCTTGCATTCGCCGCAAGGCGAGCAGCATGTGCAGTTGAATCTGCTGGGCAACCATAACATCGCCAATGCCTTGGCGGCCGCGGCTGCGGCTTACGCCCTGGGCGTGTCGCTGTTTGGTATCGCCACCGGCCTGGGCGCGGTGCAACCGGTCAAGGGCCGTACCGTCGCGCAATTGGCCAGCAATGGCATGCGCGTGATCGATGACACTTACAACGCCAACCAGTCCTCGGTCTGCGCCGCCATCGACCTGCTCAAGGGTTTCGATGGGCGCAAGGTGCTGGTGCTGGGTGATATCGCCGAACTGGGCGATTGGGCCGAACAGTCCCATCGGGAAGTCGGCGCTTACGCCAACGGCAAAGTCGACGCGCTCTACGCCGTCGGCCCGAACATGGCTCATGCCGTCAATGCCTTCGGCCCCGGTGCGCGGCATTTCGCCACCCAGGCCGAGTTGATCCAGGCGCTGCGTGCGGGCGAACAAGACAAACACACAACCATTTTGATCAAGGGATCGCGCAGCGCGGTGATGGAAAACGTCGTCGTGGCCTTGTGTGGCTCAAGTACGGAGAAACATTAATGCTGCTGCTGCTGGCTGAGTATCTGCAACAGTTCCACAAAGGCTTCGCGGTCTTCCAGTACCTGACCCTGCGCGGGATTCTGGGCGTGCTGACCGCGCTGTCTCTGTCGCTGTTCCTGGGGCCGTGGATGATCCGCACCCTGCAGAGCCTGCAAATTGGTCAATCGGTTCGCAATGACGGCCCGCAGTCGCACCTGTCCAAATCCGGCACCCCGACCATGGGCGGCGCGCTGATTCTGTCGTCCATCGGCATCAGCACCTTGCTCTGGGCCGACCTGTACAACCGCTACGTCTGGGTGGTGCTGCTGGTGACCTTGTTGTTCGGCGCCATCGGCTGGGTCGATGACTATCGCAAAGTGATCGAGAAAAACTCCAAGGGGCTGCCAAGCCGCTGGAAGTATTTCTGGCAGTCGGTGTTCGGCCTGGCCGCCGCGATCTTCCTCTACATGACGGCTCCAAGCGCGGTCGAGACCACCTTGATCATCCCGATGCTCAAGGATGCGAGCATTCCGCTGGGCATCGGCTTCGTGGTGCTGACCTACTTCGTCATCGTCGGCTCCAGCAACGCGGTGAACCTGACCGACGGCCTCGACGGCCTGGCGATCATGCCGACGGTGATGGTAGGCGGCGCATTGGGCATCTTCTGCTACCTGTCGGGTAACGTGAAATTCGCTGAATACCTGCTGATCCCGTATGTGCCGGGCGCCGGTGAACTGATCGTGTTCTGCGGCGCGCTGATCGGTGCCGGGCTGGGCTTCCTGTGGTTCAACACCTATCCCGCGCAAGTGTTCATGGGCGATGTCGGCGCACTGGCGCTGGGCGCGGCCCTGGGCACCATCGCGGTGATCGTTCGCCAGGAAATCGTGCTGTTCATCATGGGCGGTGTGTTCGTGATGGAAACCCTGTCGGTGGTCATCCAGGTGGCTTCCTTCAAATTGACCGGGCGCCGCGTGTTCCGCATGGCGCCGATCCACCACCACTTTGAACTCAAGGGCTGGCCTGAGCCGCGTGTGATCGTCCGATTCTGGATCATCACCGTGATTCTCGTGCTGGTCGGCCTTGCCACCCTGAAACTGAGGTAGAAACGAGTGTCCCTGATCGCTTCAGACCACTTCCGCATCGTTGTCGGCCTCGGCAAGAGCGGCATGTCCCTGGTTCGCTTCCTGGCGAACCAGGGCACGTCGTTTGCCGTCGCCGATACGCGGGAAAATCCACCGGAGCTGGTCACGCTGCGCCGTGACTACCCGCACGTGGAAGTGCGTTGTGGCGAGTTGGATGTCGAGTTTCTGTGCCGTGCCGACGAGCTCTACGTGAGCCCCGGCCTGGCCCTGGCGACACCGGCCCTGCAAGCCGCGGCGGCGCGTGGCGTGAAGCTGTCCGGCGATATCGACCTGTTCGCGCGCAACGCGAAGGCGCCGATCGTCGCGATCAGCGGTTCCAACGCGAAAAGCACCGTGACCACCCTGGTCGGCGAGATGGCGGCTGCGGCCGGCAAGCGCGTGGCCGTGGGCGGCAACCTCGGCACCCCGGCGCTGGACCTGCTCAGCGACGACGTCGAGCTGTACGTGATGGAACTGTCGAGCTTCCAGCTGGAAACCACCCACGACCTGGGCGCTGAAGTGGCCACCGTATTGAACGTCAGCGAAGACCACATGGACCGCTACAGCGGCCTGCCGGCCTATCACCTGGCCAAGCACCGGATCTTCCGCGGCGCCAAACAAGTGGTGGTCAACCGCCAGGATGCCCTGAGCCGTCCGCTGATGGGTGAAGGCCTGCCGTGCTGGACCTTCGGCCTGGGCAAACCCGACTTCAAGGCCTTCGGTATCCGTGAAGAGAACGGCGAGAAATACCTGGCCTTCGAATTCCAGAACCTGATGCCGGTGCGCGAGCTGAAAATCCGTGGCGCCCACAACCAATCCAACGCCCTGGCGGCCTTGGCGCTGGGGCATGCCGTAGGCTTGCCGTTCGATGCCATGCTCGCGAGCCTGCGCACCTTCGGCGGCCTCGAGCATCGCTGCCAGTGGGTCCGCGACCTGAATGGCGTCAGCTATTACAACGACTCCAAGGCCACCAACGTCGGTGCGGCCCTGGCCGCCATCGAAGGCCTGGGGGCCGATATCGACGGCAAGCTGTTGCTGATCGCCGGTGGCGACGGCAAAGGCGCCGACTTCAAGGACCTCAAGGGGCCGGTGGCCGCCCATTGCCGCGCCGTGGTGCTGATGGGCCGCGATGCCGACTTGATCGCCGCCGCCCTCGGTGATGCGGTGCCGCAAGTGCGCGCCAGCTCCCTCGACGACGCGATTGCCCAGTGCAAAGCCCTGGCCCAGCCGGGTGATGCGGTGCTGCTGTCGCCGGCGTGCGCCAGTTTCGACATGTTCAAGAACTACGAAGAGCGCGGCCAGCTGTTCGCCCGCGCCGTGGAGGCCTTGGCATGAATCTCAACCTCCGTAACATCATCAAGCCGTACCCGTCGCCGATCATTACCGGACGCGGCATCGACCTCGACTTCCCGATGCTCGCCGGTTGCCTGGCTTTGCTCGGCCTGGGGCTGGTGATGATCACGTCGGCGTCCTCCGAAGTGGCGGCCGTGCAGTCGGGCAACACCCTGTACATGATGATCCGTCACCTGGTGTACCTGGTGATCGGCCTCGGCGCGTGCATCGTCACCATGATGATCCCCATCGCCACCTGGCAGCGTCTGGGTTGGCTGATGCTGATCGGTGCGTTTGGCTTGCTGATCATGGTGATCCTGCCCGGCATCGGCCGCGAGGTGAACGGTTCGATGCGCTGGATCGGCTTCGGTGCGTTCAACGTGCAGCCGTCGGAAATCGCCAAGGTGTTCGTGGTGATCTACCTCGCCGGCTACCTGGTGCGGCGTCAGAAAGAAGTGCGTGAAAGCTGGATGGGCTTCTTCAAGCCGTTCATCGTGCTGCTGCCCATGGCCGGCCTGTTGCTGATGGAACCCGACTTCGGGGCCACCGTCGTGATGATGGGCGCCGCTGCGGCGATGCTGTTCCTCGGCGGGGTCGGGCTGTTCCGCTTCACCTTGATGGTGGTGCTGGCGGTGGCTGCCGTGACCGTGCTGGTGCAGGCGCAACCTTATCGGATGGCCCGTCTGATCACCTTTACCGACCCGTGGTCCGACCAGTTCGGCTCCGGCTACCAGTTGACCCAGGCGCTGATCGCCTTCGGTCGCGGCGAGTGGCTGGGCGTGGGCCTGGGCAACAGCGTGCAGAAACAATTCTACCTGCCGGAAGCGCACACCGACTTCGTGTTCTCGGTGCTCGCCGAAGAGCTGGGCGTGGTCGGTTCGCTGTGTACCGTCGCATTGTTCGTGTTCGTGTGTGTGCGCGGCATGTACATCGGCTTGTGGGCCGAGAAGGCCAAACAGTATTTCGCTGCGTATGTGGCGTATGGCTTGTCGTTCCTGTGGATCGGCCAGTTCCTGATCAATATCGGCGTGAACGTCGGCCTGCTGCCGACCAAGGGCCTGACCTTGCCGTTCCTCAGTTACGGCGGCAGTTCGTTGGTGATCTGCTGTGCCTGTCTTGGCTTGTTGCTGCGCATCGAGTGGGAGAGTCGAACCCACCTGGGCAGCGAAGAGATGGAGTTCAGCGAAAGCGACTTCGCCGAGGAGCCGACCCATGGGCGCTAACGTGCTGATCATGGCGGGCGGCACCGGGGGCCACGTGTTCCCGGCCCTGGCCTGTGCGCGCGAATTCCAGAGCCGTGGCTACAGCGTGCATTGGCTGGGAACGCCGCGTGGTATCGAAAACGAACTGGTGCCGAGCGCCGGCTTGCCGCTGCATTTGATCAACGTCACGGGCCTGCGCGGCAAGGGCAAGCTGTCGCTGCTCAAGGCACCGTTCGTGTTGCTCAAGGCGGTGTGGCAGGCGCGCAAGGTCATCCGTGAATTGCAGCCGGTGTGTGTGCTCGGTTTCGGCGGTTACGTGACCGGCCCCGGCGGCGTCGCGGCCAGGCTCGCGGGCGTGCCGGTGATCGTGCATGAGCAGAACGCTGTCGCCGGCACCGCCAACCGCTTGCTGGTGCCGCTGGCGGCGCGGGTGTGCGAAGCGTTCCCGAATACCTTCGGCGCCTCGGACAAACGTCGCACCACCGGCAACCCGGTACGCACCGAGCTGTTTATGGACATTGCCCGGCAGCCCTTGGCCGGGCGCAAGGCGCACCTGCTGATCCTGGGCGGGAGCCTGGGCGCCGAGCCGCTGAATAAATTGCTGCCGCAAGCGCTGGCGCAACTGCCTGTGGACGTGCGCCCGCAGGTCTTTCACCAGGCCGGCAAGAACCACGATGAAGTCACCGCCACGCGTTATCGCGAGGCCGGTGTCGAGGCTGATGTGCAGCCCTTCATCAAAGACATGGCCCAAGCCTATGGCTGGGCCGACCTGGTGGTCTGTCGCGCTGGTGCGCTGACCGTCAGTGAACTGGCCGCCGCCGGTCTGCCGTCCTTGCTGGTGCCTTTGCCCCATGCGATCGACGATCACCAGACCCGCAACGCCGAATATTTGGCCGGGGAGGGCGCTGCCTTCCTACTGCCGCAAAGAACGACTGGCGCCGCCGATTTGGCCGCACGCCTGACCGAGGTTTTGATGCAACCGGAACGACTCAACAGCATGGCGAGCACCGCACGCCGCCTGGCCAAACCTGACGCAACCCGCACCGTGGTCGATATCTGCCTGGAGGTGGCCCATGGTTGAGAATCAGAAAGCCATGCCGCAACCGGAAATGCGCCGCATCCGTCGTATCCACTTCGTCGGGATCGGCGGCGTGGGCATGTGTGGCATTGCCGAAGTATTGTTGAACCTGGGCTACCAGGTGTCCGGCTCCGACTTGAAAGAGTCGCCGGTCACCGAGCGCCTGAAGTCCTTCGGCGCGAAAATCTTCATCGGCCACCGCGCCGAGAACGCCGTCGAGGCCGACGTGCTGGTGGTGTCCAGCGCCGTGAACACCTCGAACCCGGAAGTCGCCAGCGCCCTTGAGCGCCGCATTCCCGTGGTGCCCCGCGCCGAGATGCTGGCCGAGCTGATGCGCTACCGCCATGGCATTGCTGTCGCCGGTACCCACGGCAAGACCACCACCACCAGCCTGATCGCCTCGGTGTTCGCCGCCGGTGGCCTGGACCCGACTTTCGTGATCGGTGGCCGCCTGAATGCAGCCGGCACCAATGCGCAACTGGGCACCAGCCGCTACCTGATCGCCGAAGCCGACGAAAGCGATGCCAGCTTCCTGCACCTGCAACCGCTGGTGGCCGTGGTCACCAACATCGACGCCGACCACATGGCGACCTACGACGGCGACTTCAACAAGTTGAAGAAAACCTTCGTCGAGTTCCTGCATAACCTGCCGTTCTACGGTTTGGCGGTGGTGTGCCTGGATGACCCGGTGGTGCGCGAGATCCTGCCGCTGGTCAAGCGTCCGACCGTGACCTACGGCTTCAGCGAAGACGCCGACGTGCGCGCGATCAATGTGCGCCAGCAAGGCATGCAGACGTTCTTCACCGTGCTGCGCCCGGACCGCGAACCGCTGGACGTGTCGGTGAACATGCCGGGCAACCATAACGTGCTCAATTCCCTGGCGACCATCTGCATTGCCTCCGATGAAGGCGTCAGCGATGAAGCCATTGTCGAGGGCCTGTCGGGCTTTGCCGGCGTGGGCCGGCGCTTCCAGGTCTACGGGCAACTGCCGGTGGAAGGTGGCGAGGTGATGCTGGTGGACGACTACGGTCACCACCCGACCGAAGTCGCCGCCGTGATCAAGGCCGTGCGCGGTGGTTGGCCGGAGCGTCGCCTGGTGATGGTCTACCAGCCGCACCGCTACAGCCGCACCCGCGACCTGTATGACGATTTCGTCAATGTACTGGCCGATGCCAACGTGCTGCTGCTGATGGAAGTCTACCCGGCCGGTGAAGAACCGATCCCCGGGGCGGACAGCCGCAAACTGTGCAACAGCATCCGTCAGCGCGGCCAGTTGGACCCGATCTACATCGAGCGCGGTGTGGACCTGGCGCCGATCGTCAAGCCGCTGCTGCGCGCCGGCGACATCCTGCTGTGCCAGGGTGCCGGTGATATCGGCGGCCTTGCGCCTAAATTGCTGGCGAGCCCCTTGTTCGTAAACAAAGCACTTGCTGCTGAACAGGGGAAGTCGAAATGACCACGAACTACGCCTCCCTGTTCTCCACCATCGCCCCTGCCGACTTCGGCCGCGTGGCCGTGCTGTTCGGCGGTAAGAGCGCTGAGCGTGAAGTGTCGCTCAAGTCCGGCAACGCCGTGCTCGAAGCGCTGCAAAGCGCGGGCGTGAATGCGTTCGGGATCGACGTGGGTGACGACTTCCTCGCACGCCTGCAGGCCGAGAAGATCGACCGCGCCTTCATCATCCTGCACGGCCGTGGTGGTGAAGACGGCAGCATGCAAGGCCTGCTGGAGTGCGCCGGGATTCCTTACACCGGCAGCGGCATCCTCGCCTCGGCGCTGGCCATGGACAAGTTGCGCACCAAGCAGGTGTGGCACAGCCTGGGAATTCCTACCCCGCGTCACAGTGTGCTGTGCAGCGAAGACGATTGTATTTCTGCAGCCAAGGAACTGGGCCTGCCTTTGATCGTCAAACCAGCCCATGAAGGCTCCAGTATCGGCATGGCTAAAGTGAACTCGGCCGCCGAATTGATCGACGCATGGAAAGCGGCAAGTACCTACGATTCGCAAGTGTTGGTGGAACAGTGGATCCAAGGTCCCGAGTACACCATCGCCACCCTGCGTGGCCAGGTATTGCCGCCCATCGCCTTGGGTACGCCCCACACCTTTTACGATTACGACGCCAAGTACCTGGCTTCCGATACCCAGTACCGGATCCCCTGCGGCCTTGACGCAAGCAAAGAACAGGAATTGATGGACCTCACGGCGAAAGCCTGTGAGGCGCTGGGTATCGCCGGTTGGGCGCGGGCAGACGTGATGCAGGACGACCAAGGGAATTTCTGGTTCCTGGAAGTCAACACCGCACCGGGCATGACCGACCACAGCCTGGTCCCTATGGCCGCGCGCGCAGCCGGCCTGGATTTCCAGCAGTTGGTGCTGGCGATCCTGGCGGCCAGCGTTGCCGGTGAAGAAAGGCAGCGAGGCTAAGACATGAAAGGCGCATCGCTTCGTCATCAGCCCCCACCCGCACCCGGCCGCAAGCCGGTGCCACGGGGTGCCAGCCGAATGGTGGCTAAAGAGCCGATGTCGGCGCGCCTGCCGAAAGCCAACTTTGGTTTCCTCAAGGCGCTGTTCTGGCCGGTGTTGCTGGTGGTGTTGGGCTTCGGCACTTACGAAGGCGCGCAGCGTCTATTGCCTTATGCCGACCGGCCGATCACCAAGATCAGCGTGCAGGGCGACTTGAGCTACATCAGCCAGCAAGCGGTGCAGCAGCGCATCGGCCCGTTCCTGGCGGCGAGCTTCTTCACCATCGACCTGGCCGGCATGCGCCGGGAGCTGGAGCAGATGCCGTGGATCGCCCACGCCGAAGTCCGCCGTGTATGGCCGGACCAGGTGACGATCCGCCTGGAAGAACAACTGCCCGTGGCCCGTTGGGGCGATGAGGCGCTGTTGAACAACCAGGGCCAGGCGTTCACCCCGCGTGAGCTGGCCAATTACGAGCACCTGCCGCAGCTGTTCGGGCCGCAGCGGGCGCAGCAGCAAGTGATGCAGCAGTACCAGGCCTTGAGCCAGATGCTGCGGCCGCTGGGCTTCTCCATTGCACGCCTGGAATTGCGTGAACGGGGCAGCTGGTTTTTGACGACCGGGGCAGGCAGTTCCGGCCCGGGCATCGAGTTGTTGCTGGGACGCGACCGCTTGGTGGAAAAGATGCGCCGCTTTATTGCCATCTATGAAAAGACCTTGAAAGAACAGATTACGAACATTGCGAGCGTCGACCTGCGTTACGCCAACGGCCTTGCCGTCGGCTGGCGTGAACCGGCTGCGCCCACGGCAGCGCAACCCGCTGTCGCGAAGAATTAAGAAGAGGCAGGACCCATGGCAAACGTGCAAAGCGGCAAAATGATCGTCGGTCTCGATATCGGCACCTCCAAGGTGGTGGCGCTGGTGGGCGAGGTCGGGGAAGACGGCACGATCGAAATCGTCGGTATTGGCACGCATCCGTCCCGGGGCCTGAAGAAGGGCGTGGTGGTGAACATCGAGTCCACCGTGCAATCGATCCAGCGCGCCATCGAAGAAGCGCAGCTGATGGCCGGTTGCCGGATTCACTCGGCGTTCGTCGGCGTGGCGGGCAATCACATCCGCAGCCTGAACTCCCACGGCATCGTGGCGATCCGCGACCGCGAAGTCAGCGCGGCCGACCTTGAGCGCGTACTCGACGCCGCCCAGGCCGTGGCGATCCCGGCGGACCAGCGCGTGCTGCACACCCTGCCGCAGGACTACGTGATCGACAACCAGGAAGGCGTGCGCGAGCCCCTGGGCATGTCAGGCGTGCGCCTGGAAGCCAAGGTCCACGTGGTGACCTGCGCGGTCAATGCCGCACAGAACATTGAAAAGTGCGTGCGTCGCTGCGGCCTGGAAATCGACGACATCATTCTCGAGCAACTGGCTTCGGCCTACTCGGTACTGACCGACGACGAAAAAGAACTGGGCGTGTGCCTGGTCGACATCGGCGGCGGCACCACCGACATCGCGATCTTCACCGAGGGTGCGATCCGTCACACCGCCGTGATCCCGATTGCCGGCGACCAGGTCACCAACGACATCGCCATGGCGTTGCGCACACCGACGCAGTACGCCGAAGAGATCAAGATCCGCTATGCCTGCGCCCTGGCCAAACTGGCCGGCGCCGGTGAAACCATCAAGGTGCCGAGCGTGGGCGACCGTCCACCGCGCGAGCTGTCGCGCCAGGCCCTGGCCGAAGTGGTCGAGCCGCGCTACGACGAGCTGTTCACCCTGATCCAGGCGGAACTGCGCCGCAGCGGCTACGAAGATTTGATCCCGGCCGGCATCGTGCTGACCGGTGGCACCTCGAAGATGGAAGGCGCGGTCGAACTGGCCGAAGAGATCTTCCACATGCCAGTTCGCCTGGGCGTGCCCCATGGCGTCAAAGGCCTGGGCGACGTGGTGCGCAACCCGATTTATTCCACCGGTGTGGGCTTGCTGTTGTACGGGCTGCAAAAGCAGACCGACGGCATTTCCCTGTCGGGCCCGAGCATCCGCGACAGCTACCGCGGCGACGACGAAGCGAAAGCGCCGTTGTTCGAACGGTTGCAGGCTTGGGTCAAAGGCAATTTCTAACGATTTACCGCAACACCGTAAAAAAGCAGTAGGCGAAAAAACTAGAGAACACGAAAGGAGAGGGAAAATGTTCGAACTCGTAGACAACATCCCCGCAAGCCCGGTCATCAAAGTGATCGGTGTCGGCGGTGGCGGCGGCAACGCTGTCAACCATATGGTCAAGAGCAACATTGAAGGCGTTGAATTCATCTGCGCCAACACTGATGCCCAGGCGCTGAAGAGCATCGGCGCGCGGACCATCCTGCAATTGGGCACCGCCGTGACCAAGGGCCTCGGCGCTGGCGCCAACCCGGAAGTCGGCCGTCAAGCCGCGCTGGAAGACCGCGAGCGTATCGCCGAAGTGCTGCAAGGCACCAACATGGTGTTCATCACCACCGGCATGGGCGGCGGTACCGGTACCGGTGCAGCGCCGATCATCGCCGAAGTGGCCAAGGAAATGGGGATTCTGACGGTCGCCGTCGTGACCCGTCCGTTCCCGTTCGAAGGCCGCAAGCGCATGCAGATCGCCGACGAAGGTATCCGTCTGCTGTCTGAAAGCGTCGACTCGTTGATCACCATCCCCAACGAGAAGCTGCTGACCATCCTGGGCAAGGACGCGAGCCTGCTGTCCGCGTTCGCCAAGGCTGACGATGTACTGGCCGGTGCCGTTCGCGGTATCTCCGACATCATCAAGCGCCCGGGCATGATCAACGTCGACTTTGCCGACGTGCGTACCGTGATGAGCGAAATGGGCATGGCGATGATGGGCACTGGCTGCGCCAGCGGTCCGAACCGTGCGCGTGAAGCCACCGAAGCGGCCATCCGCAACCCGTTGCTCGAAGACGTGAACCTGCAAGGCGCACGCGGCATCCTGGTGAACATCACCGCCGGTCCTGACCTGTCCCTGGGTGAGTACTCCGACGTGGGTAGCATCATCGAAGCCTTCGCTTCCGAGCACGCGATGGTCAAAGTCGGCACCGTGATCGATCCGGACATGCGCGACGAACTGCATGTGACCGTGGTCGCGACCGGCCTGGGCGCAAAAATCGAGAAGCCTGTAAAGGTCATCGACAATACCGTTCATACCGGCCACAACAGCCACGCCAGCCAAGCGGCTGCCGCTCCAGCGCCTGCGCGTCAGGAACTGCCGTCGGTGAACTACCGTGATCTGGACCGTCCGACCGTGATGCGCAATCAGGCTCAGGCCGGTGCTGCAGCGTCCCGTAGCCCGAATCCGCAAGATGATCTGGACTACCTGGACATCCCGGCATTCCTGCGTCGTCAGGCCGATTAATGGAATGTATCAGGGCTATGAAGGTGATTGGTGTTCAGCAAAGGTCTGGTCTGCTATTATCGCCAGCCTTTGTTGATACCAGTTCGCAATTTGCGCTGAAGCGGTCCAAGCCATGATTAAACAACGCACCCTGAAGAATATTATTCGTGCCACAGGTGTAGGTCTGCACTCCGGGGAGAAGGTATACCTGACCCTCAAACCTGCACCTGTCGACACCGGCATCGTGTTTGTTCGTGCCGACCTGGACCCTGTGGTGCAGATTCCTGCTCGCGCGGAAAACGTCGGCGAAACCACGATGTCGACCACATTGGTCAACGGTGACGTCAAGGTGGACACGGTGGAGCACTTGCTCTCGGCCATGGCTGGCCTGGGCATCGATAACGCCTACGTCGAGCTCTCCGCGTCCGAAGTCCCCATCATGGATGGCAGCGCTGGTCCCTTCGTATTCTTGATTCAATCTGCCGGCCTGGAAGAACAGGACGCAGCCAAGAAGTTCATTCGCATTCTGCGGGAAGTGACAGTAGAAGACGGCGACAAGCGCGCCACCTTCGTCCCGTTCGAAGGCTTTAAAGTGAGCTTTGAGATCGATTTCGATCACCCGGTATTTCGCGACCGCACCCAAAGCGCAAGCGTGGATTTTTCCAGTACTTCGTTCGTAAAAGAAGTCAGCCGCGCCCGCACCTTTGGTTTCATGAGTGACATCGAGTACCTGCGCAAGCACAACCTCGCACTCGGCGGCAGCGTTGAAAACGCCATTGTGGTCGACGCGGATGGTGTACTGAACGAAGACGGCCTTCGCTATGAAGACGAATTCGTGAAGCACAAGATCCTCGATGCAATCGGTGACCTCTACCTGCTGGGCAATAGCCTGATAGGCGAGTTCAAAGGCTTCAAGTCGGGCCACGCCCTTAACAACCAGCTGCTGCGCAAGTTGATTGAGCAGACAGATGCTTGGGAAGTCGTGACCTTCGAAGATGCCAGCACCGCACCGATCTCTTACATGCGTCCCGTTGCGGCGGTGTAAGTAACAACTCTCTTTCTTTAGTTTTTAAGGGCTGCCTTCGGGTGGCCCTTTTTATTTTCCGTGGCGAGCGAGCCACAACGGCCTGTTCGCCTCAGTCATCGCGCCGTTGCCTCCACGATGCAATTGCGCCCACTGTGCTTGGCTTCATACAGCGCGCGGTCCGCACTGAGCTGCAAGTCCTCCAGGGACATGCGACTGCGCTTGTCCCACGTACTCAGGCCAATGCTCACGGTAATCGGCCGTTCATCCCCCGCCACCCGTGGCAAGTGCTCGACGCCGCGGCGGATATGCTCGGCGATTAGCCATGCGCCCCTGATATCGGTAGACGGCAACACCACGGCGAACTCTTCACCGCCATAACGTGCGGCCAGGTCGGCCGGGCGACGGATGTTGCCGCCGATCACCTGGGCGACGTTGCGCAACGCTTCATCGCCGCCGTGATGGCCATGACGGTCGTTGAATGCCTTGAAGTGGTCGACGTCGATCATCAACAGCGTCAGCGGTTCGGCGGAGCGCTGGGCGCGGTCCCATTCCAGGCGCAGGCGTTGGTCCAGAATGCGCCGGTTGGCCAGGCCGGTGAGCGCGTCGGTGGCTGCCAGTTCTGACAGCACCTTCTCCGCGCGAAAACGGCGGCGCAGTTCCCGGCGCAGCATCCAGGTCAGCCATAACAGGCCGATACACAGGATGCCGGTGGCGCCGCCGGTCAGCGTCGCCGCGCGCTTCCATGGCGCGAACACGTCCTCACTGGACAACGCCACGACCACAATCAGCGGCAGCTCGCCGACATTGGTGAAGGTATACAGGCGCTCCTTGCCGGTGATGGTCGAGATGGCCCGAAAGCTGCCGCTTCCTTCGCGTAACATGCGCTTGAAGTTGGGGCGATCACTCAGGTCCTTGTTGATCATGTCGCGCTCCAGCAGCGGTTGCTGGGCCAGGAGAATGCCGTGGCTGCTCAACAGGTTGACCGAGCTGCTATTGCCGATGGTCAGGCTGTTGAACAACTGATCGAAGTACGCCAGGCGCATGGTGGCCACCGCGACCCCGAGGAACTCGCCGTTGGCGCCGGTGACGCGGCGGCTGAACGCGATGCGCCAGACTTGCTCGCAATGGCACTGAATCATGAACGGCCGGCTGATGAACAGGTCGCTCTGGTTGGTGATTTTATGCACGAGGAAGTAGTCGCGATCAGCCAAATTACGCGAGGTCGGCTTGAGCGTCGAAGAGTCAGCAACGACGGCGCCATTGGCGTCCAGCAACAGCACTTGGTCTTTGAACAGCGCGGCCGTCGACAGCTCGAATTGCACCAGATGCCGGATATCCCCCGATACCTTGGACAAATCCGTGCGCTGCGTGGCGGCGATCAACCCTTGCAGCGCGAGGTCGTATAGCTCGACGTTACGCAGCACATCGGCGTTGATCAGTTGGGTGATGTTGGTGGTTGAGCGTTTCGCCGCCTGCAGGGTGCTGGCGTGTTCGCGGATCAACAGCACCGCGACGATAATCACAATCAATGCGACGGTGAAGCCGCTGCCTAGCATCAACAATAATTCTGTGCGTTCAGATGGGGTACGAAAAGGGCGTGGACTCATCGGGCAGACTTCAACGGTGAAGATACTGGCAGTTTAGTTCTACCCGATGAAAATTGATTGTTTGGTTGCAAAGAAAGTGCGGCGACTTAGAACACGTTGATCGGATAGTCGACGATCACCCGGTATTCATCCACATCCCGATCCACCGCCGAGTAGCCATTGCTGCCGCGGTTGGTCGCCCATTGCAGGCGCAGGGACAGATCCTTGGCCTTGCCGCCCTGCACCACGTATTTCACGTCGATGTCCCGTTCCCAGTGCTTGGCGTCCTGGCCGTCGGCGCTGTACCAGGCGCTGTAGCCCCGGCTGGTGGGATCGACTTTGCTCAGGTCGGTCTTACCGCTGCTGTAGGACACGGCAGTGGTCAGGCCCGGCATGCCGAGGCCGATGAAGTCGTAGGCGTACTTGAGCTTCCACGACCGCTCGTTGGGGCCGTTGAAGTCCGAGTATTGCTGGGAGTTGTCCAGGTACACGCTGTCGCCCTGGGTGATGTAGTCGAACGGTGTGTTGCCGTTGACCCGCTGGTACGCGGCGGTGACGCTGTGGCTGCCCACGACTACGGTGAAATGCAGGCTGTAGGTGTTGTTGTCGATGTTACCCAGCAACGACTGGCCGCTGTCTTGGGTGTGGTAGTAGTGCAGGCCGGGGTTGAGGCTGACCAGGTCGTTCAGCGCGTAGGTGTAGTCCAGGTCGTAGTAGTACTGGTGCCACACATCCTTGAGTTCGGCGGCGTACAGGTTGCTGGTCAGTCCCGGCACGCCGCTGAACGACACGCCGGCCCAGTCCAGGTGCTGGCTGTCGGTGTGTTCCGGCAGTGTGCCGTAGCTGGTGCCGATGCGCTGGTGGCCGCTCTGGTTGTAGAGCTTGGTGAAGCTGGCCTGGCCGCCTTCGATCATCCAGCCGTCGAGGCTGTGGTTGGTCAGGCTTACGCCGCGAAAGGTCTGGGGCAGCATGCGGGTCAGGCCGCCGGCGATCACCGGGTTGTTGAGGAACAGGTCGCCGGCTTTCAGTTCCGTGTCGAACGCGCGCATCTTCAACGTGCCGCCTGCGGTGGAGAACGACCCCGGCGCCTTGCCGCTGCCTTGACTGTTGCCATACGGGAGGATGCTGGAGCCGTCGGTGCCGCCACCGCCGTCGAGCTTGAGGCCGAGCATGGCGTGGGCATCCAGGCCGAAACCGACGGTGCCCTGGGTGTAGCCGGATTCGAAGATGCCGAGAAAGCCCTGGCCCCATTCTTTGTTGTCATCAGTGTGGATGTCGTGACGGTCGCGGTTCATGTAGTAGTTGCGGGCGTTGAGCTTGAGGCTTGCGCCTTCGACGAAACCGTCGGCGGGGGTGGTGTCTGCTGCGTGGGCGAGGGGGGCGATCGTTGCTGTAATCGCGAGGAATAACGGGGTGAACGTCAGCGAGTTCTTCACCGGTGGAGCTCCTTTGGTCAAACGGAAACGGCCAATGTCGTGGGGGTGTGCCTGGCCTTTTTTGCGGCAAAAAAAAAGCCGCTGAAGTCAGCGGCTTTAAGACAGATTCCCAGTGTAGAGCCCTGGAAAAAAGTCGAGGGAAATTCGGGTAAGCAGGTCAGCTGTCTTTGCCGTCGCGCTCATCGATGCGTCAAATTAACGCAGGCGAGCGCTGCGATACAGAGTGTAACAAGATAATGACTGTTGCCCAAATCGCAACAGTCAGAGATTTGGCGCAATCCAATGTGGGAGGGGGCTTGCCCCCGATGGCGGTGTATCAGTCACTGAAGTACTGACTGATCCGTCGCTATCGGGGGCAAGCCCCCTCCCACATTGGTCTGAAGTGTTCTCAAGCGTTAGACGGGCAGGGTAATACCGAAGGTGTTGCCGCCGGCGTCACTGCGCACGAACACATCGCCGCCATGCATCAGCGCAATCGCCTTGACGATGGCCAGCCCCAGCCCATGGTTGGCGCCACTGTTGCTGCGCGATGCGTCCACTCGATAGAAGCGTTCGAACAGCCGAGGCAGGTGCTCGCTGGCAATCGCGTCGCCGGGGTTGGTCACGGCGATCGCCACCTGATGCTCCCGCACGTCGATGTTCACCGCGATGACCTGCCCTGGCGCGGTGTGCTGCACCGCGTTGCTCAGCAGGTTGATCAGTGCGCGGCGCAGGTGGGCTCTTTCGATCTGCACCTGGGCGTCGCCGTGGACGTGCACCCGGACCTGGGCGTCTTCGAGGATGAAGTCCAGGTAGTCGAGGGTGGTCGCCACTTCGTCGGCCAGGGAGCTTTCGATCAGCTTGGTGGCCTTGCTGCCCTGGTCGGCGCTGGCGAGGAACAGCATGTCGTTGATGATCGAACGCAGGCGCTCCAGTTCTTCCAGGTTCGATTGCAGCACCTCGAAATAATGTTCGGCCGAGCGCCCGCGTGTCAGGGCCACCTGGGTCTGGCCGATCAGGTTGGTCAGGGGCGAGCGCAGTTCATGGGCGACGTCGGCATTGAACGATTCCAGGCGCGAGTAGGCCTGTTCGACGCGGTCCAGGGTGGCGTTGAACGAGTTGACGAACTGACGCAACTCCGGCGGCAGCGGCGACAGTTGCAGGCGCCCGGAGAGTTTCGGCGGTGCGAGTTTCTGCGCTTCGTCCGAGAGTTTACTCAGCGGCTTGAGGCCGATGCGCGAGACCCAGAACCCCAGCAGCGCCGCCAGCACCACGCCGATAAACGCCAGGCTGATCAGCGCCACCAGCAAGTGGTGCTGGGTGGCGCGGAAGTTTTCGGTGTCGATGGCGATCATGAAGCGCAACGGCGGGCGCTGGTCCTGGGCGGGGAACTGGCTCACCAGCACCTTGAACGGTTCGGTGTGATCGGCCAGGCGCAAGTCGCGCTTGCCGGTCGGGCCGGTGGCGAAGGCGCGGATCTGTGCGTCCGGGCTGCCATATTCGTAGTTCGGGTCGCTGCTCACCACCCAGAAACGGATGCGCTTGTCTTCCTCGGCCAACAACTTGAGTTTGGCCTTGATCTTGGTCCAATGCTCCGGCGTGCCGAAGCGCTTCACCGACGACTCCAACACGCTGTAGCGCGCATCCAGTTCGGCCTCGGGTAACAGGCCCAAGCCACGGTCCACCTGCTGATAGAGCGCGCCGCCGATCAACAGGAAGATCAGCAGCGCCACCAGGGTGAACATGCCGCTCAAGCGCAGCGCGATGGAGTTAGTTGACACCGCGGTTCTCCAGCACATAACCCATGCCACGGATGGTGTGCAGCAGCTTCTGTTCGAACGGCCCGTCGAGCTTGGCGCGCAGGCGTTTGATCGCGACTTCGACCACGTTGGCGTCGCTGTCGAAGTTGATGTCCCAGACCATCTCCGCGATGGCGGTCTTGGACAGGATCTCACCCTGGCGCCGCGCCAATACGCTGAGCAGCGAGAACTCCTTGGCGGTCAGGTCCAGGCGCACGCCGTTGCGGCTGGCCTTGCGGCTGATCAGGTCGATCCACAGGTCGGCGACCGTCACCTGCACCGGTTCGTGCCCGCCACTGCGGCGGGTCAGGGCTTGCAGGCGCGCCACCAGCTCCAGGAACGAAAACGGCTTGCCCAGGTAATCGTCGGCGCCTTCACGCAGGCCGCGAATGCGGTCTTCCACGCGCTCGCGGGCGGTGAGCATGATCACCGGCGTTTGCTTGCGCGCGCGCAGGGCACGCAACACGCCGAAGCCGTCGAGACCGGGCAGCATCACGTCGAGCACGATCACCGCGTAATCGTTTTCCAGCGCCAGGTGCAAACCTTCGACGCCTTCACGCGCCACGTCGACGGTGTAGCCTTGCTCCGTCAGGCCGCGATGCAGGTAGTCCGCGGTTTTTTCTTCATCTTCAACGATCAGTACGCGCATGACCCCGCCTTAATGTGTGGTCGCCAACGCGGGCGTTGGTGTGGGCCGGTGGAAAAACCGCTCAAGGTACAAGTATATGATCGGCGTGGTGAACAGCGTCAGCGCCTGGCTCACCAGCAAGCCGCCGACCACCGCGATCCCCAGCGGTTGGCGCAGTTCCGCGCCGGGGCCTGCGCCGAGCATCAGCGGCACGGCGCCGAGCAGGGCGGCGAGGGTGGTCATGATGATCGGCCGGAACCGCGTGACGCAGGCTTCGTAGATCGCTTCCTCCGGCGGCAGGCCTCTGACCCGCTGGGCTTCGAGGGCGAAGTCGATCATCAGGATGCCGTTCTTCTTCACGATGCCGATCAGCAACACCAGGCCGATCAGGGCCATGATCGAAAAGTCCTGGCCCAGCAGCCACAACATGATCAACGCGCCCAAGCCAGCCGAGGGCAGGGTGGAAATGATCGTCAGCGGGTGGACGAAACTTTCGTACAGCACGCCGAGAATGATGTACACCGCCACCAGCGCCGCGAGGATCAGCCACGGCTGGCTGGCCAATGAACTCTGGAACGCCTGGGCCGCGCCCTGGAAGTTGCCGAGGATGGTGGCCGGCATGCCGATTTCGTTCTTGGCCTGGTTGAGCATGATCACCGCATCCCCCAACGCCACGCCGGGCGCCAGGTTGAACGACAGGTTGGCCGCCGGGAACATGCCGTCATGGCTGATGGACAGCGGGCCCACGCTGGGCGGGTCGACCTTGGCCAGGGCCGACAACGGCACCATCTCGTTGGTCAGTGGCGAGCGCAGGTAGAAGTAATTGAGGCTTTCGGCTTTGCCGCGTTGCTGGGTATCGAGTTCCAGCACCACTTGGTATTGGTTGATTTCGGTCTGGAACTCGTTGATCTGGCGCTGGCCGAACGCGTCGTACAACGCCTGGTCGACATCGGTGGCGGTCAGGCCGAAGCGCGCGGCGGCCTGGCGGTCGATGCTGATGTGGGTGATGCTGCCGCCCAGTTGCAGGTCGTTGGACAGGTCGCGAAACGCCGGGTTGGCGCGCAGTTTTTCGGTGAGGCGCTGGGTCCAGGTATTCAGTGTCGCGCCGTCGTTGCTCTTGAGCACGTACTGGTACTGGGCGCGGCTGGGGCCGGAGCTGAGGTTGATGTCCTGGCCGGCGCGCAGGTACAGCACGATGCCCGGCACCTTCGCCAGTTTCGAGCGGATGCGGTCGATGAACTGGCTGGCGGACACGTCGCGATCGCCGCGGTCTTTCAAGGCGATCCAGAAACGGCCGTTGGCGATGGTCTGGTTGCTGCCGGTGACGCCCACCGAATGGGAAAACGTTGCCACTGCCGGGTCAGCCTTGATGATCTCGGCCAGGGCCTTGTGCTTGGCGACCATGTCCGGGAACGACACATCGGCCGCCGCTTCGCTGGTGCCGAGCACGAAGCCGGTGTCCTGCACCGGGAAAAAACCCTTGGGGATGAACACGTAGCCGACCACCGCCAGCGCCAGCGTGACCACGAAGATCGCCAGCATGCTGCGTTGATGGACCAGGGCGCGGCGCAGGTTGCGCGCATAGCCGGCCAGCAGGCGTTCGCTGAAACCGGGCTTGGCGTGGGCCGGATGGGTCGGGGCGCGCATGAACAGCGCCGCGAGGGTCGGCGCCAGGGTCAGCGAAACCACCACCGAAATCAGGATGGTCGAGGTCGCCGTCAGTGCGAATTCCTTGAACAGGCGCCCGACCACGCCGCCCATGAACAGCAGCGGAATGAACGCCGCCACCAGCGAGAAGCTGATGGACACCACGGTAAAGCCAATCTCGCCGGCGCCCTTGATCGCCGCTTCACGCTTGCCCAGCCCGGCTTCGAGATGGCGGTGAATGTTCTCCACCACCACGATCGCATCGTCCACCACAAAGCCCACGGCGATGACGATCGCCACCAGGGTCAGGTTGTTCAGGCTGAAGCCCATCAGGTACATCAGGGCGAAGCTGGCGATCAGCGACACCCCGAGCACGCTCGACACAATCAACGTCGCCGACAGCTGGCGCAGGAACAACGCCATCACCGCCACCACCAGCAGCACGGCGATCAGTAGGGTCACTTCCACTTCATGCAGGGAGGCGCGGATGGTCTTGGTGCGGTCGCTCAACACGCTGACCTGCACCGACGCCGGCAGCATGGCCTGCAGGCGCGGCAGTTGCGCTTGAATGCGGTCGACGGTCTCGACGATGTTCGCGCCGGGCTGGCGCGAGATCACCAGGTTGACCCCCGGGGTGTCGCCGGACCAGGCTTGTACGTAGGCGTTTTCCGAGCCGTTGATGACTTTAGCGATATCGCGCAGTTGAACCGGCGCGCCATTCTTGTAGGACACGATCAGTTGGGCGTAGTCCCCGGGCTGAAACAGCTGGTCGTTGGTCGACAGCGTCGACACGCTGTTCTCCCCGTAGATCGCGCCTTTGGCCAGGTTCAGGCTCGACTGCTGGATCGCCACGCGGATGTCGGCCAGGGTCAGGCCGATGGCCGCGAGCTTGTCGGGCGAAGCCTGCACGCGAATCGCCGGACGTTGCTGGCCGGTGATGTTGATCTGGCCGACGCCGTCGATCTGGCTGATCTGCCGTGCCAGCAGGGTTTCCACGTAATCGCTCAGCTCGGTGCTGGGCATGCTGTCGGAACTGACGCTGAGGATCAGCACCGGGCTGTCTGCCGGGTTGACCTTCTTCCAGGTCGGCAGGGTCGGCATATCCCTGGGTAACTTGCCGGAAGCGGTGTTGATCGCCGCCTGGACTTCCTGGGCGGCGGTGTCGATGCTCTTGTTCAGGGTGAATTGCAGGGTCAAGAGGCTGGAGCCCAAGGCGCTGCTGGAGGTCATCTGGGTCATGCCGGGGATGGCGCTGAATTGCACCTCCAGCGGCGTGGCCACCGAAGAAGCCATGGTGTCCGGGCTGGCGCCGGGCAGTTGCGCGCTGACCTGGATTGTCGGAAATTCCGCTTCCGGCAGCGGGGCGATGGCCAGTTGCGGGAAGGCAATCAGCCCGAGCAACACCAGGGCGAAGGTCAGCAGCAGGGTCGCGACCGGGTGGTCGACGCACCACGCCGACGGCGAGCGGCTGGCGTTCATGGTTGCACCTTGGCGTCGACGGTCTGGATCACTTGCGGCGGTTCTTTGAGCACGTCGACCCGAGCGCCGGCCTTGAGCCGCGACTGGCCATCGCTGACCAGCACATCACCGGCCTGTACGCCTTTGATGAGCGTCACATCGCTGTTCTGGTAGGTGACCTGCACCGGCACCACCTCCACCTTGTCGCCGTTGACCCGGTACACAAAGTGCGCGTCCAGGCCGCGTTGCACCACGGTCGGCGGCACCACCAGGGCGTTTTTGTCGAGGCCGGTCTGGATCTTGATGGTCACCAGTTGCCCCGGCCACAGGCGCTGCGTGGCGTTGTTGAACTCGGCCTTGGCGCGCAGGGTGCCGGTGGTGGAACTGATCTGGTTGTCGATCAGGCTCAGGTGGCCTTCACCGAGCAGGTCGCCGGTCTGGCCGTCGGTGTCGGCGCCCAGGTAGGCGTCGACGCTGGCTGGGGTAGGGGCCGCGATCAGGCTTTGCAGAGTGGGCAGCATCTGTTGCGGCAGGGAAAATTCGACGGCAATCGGGTCGATCTGCGTCACCGAGAACAGCCCCTGGGCATCGCTCGTGCGCAGGAAGTTGCCTTCATCCACCGTGCGAATCCCTACGCGGCCGCTGACCGGCGAGCGAATCTGAGTGTAGGAAAGCTGCACCTTTGCCGCATCGATCGCGGCCTGATTGCCCTGGACGGTGGCATTGAGTTGGTTGACCAATGCCTGTTGCTGGTCATAGGTCTGCTTGGACACGCCGTCGTCGACACTCAATGCCTTGTAGCGCTTGAGGTTGATCAGCGCGACTTGCAACTGCGCCTGGTTTTCCGCCAACAGCGCCTTGGCCTGCTCGAGGCTGGCGCGGATCGAGCGGTCATCGATGGTCGCCAACAGGTCCCCGGCCTTGACCTGCTGGCCTTCCTTGACCAGTAATCGGGTGAGGATGCCGTCGACCTGCGGGCGGATCACCACGCTGTGCAACGACAGCACCGTCCCAATGCCGCTGACGAAACGCGGGATGTCCTGTTGCGCCACGCTCACCACCCGTACCGGGATCGCTGTCGGCGCCGCCAGTTTGGGTTTGGCCGGCCGCGTCAGGGCCCAGGCTGCAATCGCCAGCACCACGAGGACTCCGACGATCAGCGCGGTTTTTCGTTGAATTTGCATGGAAGTGAGGTGCCAGGGCAGAGGAACGGAAGAGTGAGGTGTCTTTATAGCCCGTCAACCCGGTCAGCAAGGTGACTGCTAACTGACAGCGCTGTCAGTAAACGCCGACCATTCCTACAGGCGGTGGTTAAAGATCCTGAGGGCGCAGGTATACTGCGCGCCAGTGTGGCCCGCAAGCTGGCCCCGCATCAATTTTTGCCTGCTCCGGAGCTTCCATGACTTCCCCGACACATCCCCCTGTTGAAGCGGCCGACCTCGTCGATCCGGCCAGCGCTGAAAGCGTTGAAAAAACCGAGATCCCGGCGTTCAAGTTTCCGTTCAAACCGGGTGAACTGGCCGGGGCCAAGAATGCCGCCCAGCCGTGGTACAAGAACGGCGCCAAGAACGGGCATACCAAGTCCCCAGGCATGGCGCCGCCGGGCACCCGTCGTTCGATGGGTAAACGCTGAGAATAATAAGTCGCACGCTGTGTCGACTATTGCCTACAACGTCTGCTGAAATTTCTGATTGTAGGGCCACGACCGTTTCTTGAAAGCTTGCACAGCCTCCGTGCCGCCCCGGCGTTTTCCGTCGGCGCGGGAGGGTGAGGTTGGACTTTCCGGAAAAGGACGTTTCCTGTGGCTCTGATACACATTTGTGCCGTGCTCGCGTTATTGCTGGCGGCCGATAGCGTTGCCGCCGGTGAGTCGCCACGGCGCGAAATCCGTTTCGCCGTCGCTGCGCAATTCTCGCCTTTCCAGAGCCGCAACCCGCAAGGCCAACTGGTCGGCCTGAACATCGACCTGGGTAACGCCCTGTGCGTGCAGTTGAATGTGCGCTGCACCTGGGTCGACCAGGTGCTGGTGGAAAACTTCCCGGCCCTGGAGGCCCGGCAGTTCGACGCAATCATGGGCATGGCGCCTACGTCGATGCGTCGGCGCTGGGTCAA
Source organism: Pseudomonas sp. Pse79 (assembly GCF_024519615.1). Lineage (NCBI taxonomy): Bacteria > Pseudomonadati > Pseudomonadota > Gammaproteobacteria > Pseudomonadales > Pseudomonadaceae > Pseudomonas > Pseudomonas sp. Pse79. The sequence continues at coordinate 3,923 of NZ_JALJRR010000032.1, read as the reverse complement.
CTTCACCGATGAGCTGTATCCGTTCACCACGCGCCTGGTCGCCCGCAGAACATCCGGCCTGCTGCCGACCGTGCGGTCGCTCAAGGGCAAGCGTGTCGGGGTGTTGCTGGGCAGTAATCGCGAAGCCTTCGCCCGAGCGCGGTGGGCGCCCAAGGGCGTTATCGTCAAGAGCTTCTGGCTCAATGACGAACTGATTCGCAGCCTGGTGGCGGGGGATATCGATGCGACCCTGCAAGGCACCGTGGAAATCCGTGAGGTGCTGCTCGATACCGTCGATGGCCAGGACTTTGACTTCCTCGGCCCCGCGATTTCGGCCGAACTCCTGGGCAGCGGCGTGGCGATCGCGGTGCGCAAGCCCGATACCGCCTTGCGCAATGCCCTCAACTGCGCCCTTGAACAACTGATGCAAAGCGGCGAATACCAACGGATCATTCAGCCCTACCGCCTGGATGCCGTTTCCGTCGCGCCCAACGACTAGGCGGCGCGCAGCGGGATAAACGCATAGTTGGCTGGCACCTCGGTGGCAAGCTGTGCCCCCGCGTCCAGCAACTGTTCGGCGATGTCCATCGCGGACACATGAAACACCCACTCATTCGCCACGCCGGGCTGGCTCGCCGCCAGCTCGATCGCCTGGGTAAAGGCATCCATCTGCGGCAGGTACGCCGTAAAGCCATCGCCCTTGAGCGCCGTGGTGCGAATCCCCAACAGGGCACACACCGCCTCTTTGGTCTGCACATCGTCGCGGTCGGCCTGGCGCGAGCGGCGGATCAGTTCAGCCAGTTCCGCGTCCATCAGCTCGCCGCCGGCAATCAATACCGGGCCCTGTTCCCACGACTCCGGCGGGCATTCCTTGGCGGCAGGGTTCAACGGGATGTGCGGGTTGATCTCCATCGGATAGATGCGGCAGACCAACGGTCGGCGTTCATAGATGCGGCACAGGTTGTCTTCGTCAAGATTCCGGCAGCGTCCGGGGTTGTAGGCGGCAAAGGTGATGGCCACGAATGCCTGGGTCGTGCCGCTGGGCACCATCGCCGAACGGCGTTCGGCATGTTCGCGTTGTTGCAGTGGCAGGCCCAGGCCGTTGCCGAGAAAACCTTCCACCAGAACGATCACGCTGCCGCCGTCAGCCGCCCACTGGCGGGCTTCTGCGAGGGTCAGGGGGACATGGTGGTCGGTGCAGCATTTGCCACAACCGACGCAGGAAAAATGAGTGTTCATGGCAGATCTGTCACCAGGCTAGGTCAGAGGGCTCGCGCGAACGGTGACGGGTTTTCACCTCTTTTCAACGTTCGGGAGCACTGAAAGCAAGTTGTGCGCCAGTGCCCGTCAGTCTTCGCTGACCACATCGCGCAGCACGAACACCATGCCCGCGCTTTCATAGAGTTGCCGGGCGCGTCGGTTGCTTTCCAGGACCTTGAGGTCCACGTAGGGTTCGCCGCGCTGCTTGAACACCTGGAAGGTGTGCAGCAACAAGGCGCGGCCCAGCCCCTGGCCCTGGGCGCAGGGGTGTACAGACAGGTTCTTGATGAAGGCGCTGGTCCAGCACTGGGCCACGCCGAGGATGCCCTCGGCATTGCTCGCCACCAGGCACAGCGTGGGGTCGAACTCGGCATCGGTCACGAACTGCCGCTGCCAGGTTTGCAGGTCGGCGACGTGGCCGCCGCCTTGCGCCTGGGTCATGCGCAACACCGCGTGAATCGCCGGGGCCCATGCGTCGCGGTAGTGATCCAACTGCGTACCGGCCGGCCACTGCGGCGCGGGCAGGTCGCGGGTGAGGTCGCGGCGTAGCAGTTGGAAATACTCGGCCACCGCTTACAGGCCCTTTTGCGCCACGGTCTGGGCGGCCACCACCAGGCATTTGGTCAGTTCGGGCGAGGAGAATTTGGTCAGCACCGCGTCGGCCCCGGCCACGCGCGCTTTTTCGCTGTTCATCGCGCTGTCCAGGGAGGTGTGCAACAGCACGTAAAGGTCCTGGAAGTCCGGGGTTTCGCGCAGGGTGCGGGTGAGGGCGTAACCGTCCATTTCGGACATTTCGATGTCCGACACCACCACATTGATCTGCTCGACGGTGCCCTGCAGTTCCAGCAGCACGTCGATCGCTTCCTTGGCGCTGCGCGCCGTGTGGCAGGTCAGACCGAGGTTGCGCAGGGTGTGTACTGATTGTTGCAGGGCGACCTGGCTGTCATCCACCACCAGGATTCGCGCGTTGCCCAACACTTCGGCCTCTTCCATGGTCAAGTCGGTCGGCGCCATTTCAATCGGTGCCGGGGCGATGCCGTGGATGACTTTTTCGATGTCCAGCACCTGCACCAGCCCACCTTCCACCTGGGTGACCCCGGTGATAAACGAGCGATTGCCGCCGGCGCCGAAGGGCGGCGGACGGATATCGGTGGTCAGGCAATGCACGATCTTGCTCACCGCCTGCACATGCAGGCCCTGCTTGGAGCGGCTGACATCGGTGACGATCAGGCAGCCGCCGTCCGGGTCTTCCAACGGCATTTCGCCGAGGGCGCGGCTCAGGTCGATCACCGACAGTGAGGTGCCGCGCAGCATGGCGATACCTTTGACGTGCGGATGGGACTCCGGCAGCTTGGTCAGCGGCGGGCACGGGATGATTTCGCTGACTTTCAGCAGGTTAATGGCCATCAACTTGCCGCTGCGCAAGGTAAAGAGCAGAAGCGAGAGTGAGTCTGCGCGGGCTTTAGACGTGGACATAAAAACCTTCTGTGGATCAGGGTTGATCATCTATGGAGGGTTATCGACTTCATCGGCCCAGGCTTTAGGGGAATGGGCCGATGAAGTTGACTTATCTCAGCCCTTCCATACCTGCGGGTTGACCAGATCCTGCGGGCGGTGGCCGAGCAGGGCGCTGCGCAGGTTGTCGAGGGCGCGGTTGGCCATGGCTGTGCGGGTTTCGTGGGTCGCCGAGCCGATGTGCGGCAGGGTCACCGCATTGCTCAATTGGAACAGTGGCGACTCGGCCAGCGGTTCCTTTTCATACACGTCCAGCCCCGCCCCGCGAATACGCTGGGTTTGCAGGGCTTCGATCAACGCCGGTTCGTCGACCACCGGGCCGCGGGAAATATTGATCAGGATCGCGCTGGATTTCATCAGTCCCAGCTCGCGATGACTGATCAGGTGCCGGGTCTTTTCGCTCAACGGCACCACCAGGCAGACGAAGTCCGCTTCGGCGAGTAACTGATCCAGGCTGCAGAACTGTGCGCCCAGTTCCTGCTCCAGTGCGGGCTTGCGGCTGTTGCCGCTGTACACAATCGGCATATTGAAGCCCAGGCGCCCGCGCCGGGCCACGGCGGCGCCGATATTGCCCATGCCGACGATGCCCAGTGTCTTGCCATGCACGTCGCAGCCGAACAACGACGCGCCCACGCTGGCTTTCCACTCGCCGGCCTTGGTCCATGCGTCCAGCTCGGCCACCCGGCGTGCGCTGCTCATCAGCAGGGCGAAGGCGAGGTCGGCGGTGCTTTCGGTGAGGACGTCGGGGGTGTTGGTGAGCATGACCCCGCGTTCGCTGAGGTAGGCCACGTCATAGTTGTCATAGCCTACCGAGATGCTGGACACCACTTCCAGCCGGCTCGCGCCTTCGAGTTGCGCGCGGCCCAGCTTGCGCCCCACGCCGATCAGGCCGTGGGCATGGGGCAGGGCTTCATTGAACTGTGCATTGATGTCGCCCAGCTTGGGGTTGGGGGCGATCACCTCGAAATCCTGTTGCAGGCGTTCGATCATTTCCGGGGTGATACGGCTGAAGGCGAGGACAGTCTTTTTCATTGCAGGCGGGCTCATCGACTACGGAAGAATGCCAAGCAAGCTAACATTCCTGCCGGTAATTGTCAGGACACCGTTGAACCTCTGTGGGAGGGGGCTTGCCCCCGATAGCAGTGTGTCAGCCAATACATGCATGACTT
>NZ_JALJRR010000031.1:21620-60032 GCF_024519615.1 Pseudomonas sp. Pse79 | reverse complement strand
CCATCGCTGTCTTTCAGTCGATGCATAGGTGACTGGTCCACCGCCATCGGGGGCAAGCCCCCTCCCACACTCGATCGCATTTGACGTTAAGAGGGCGCATGCTCCGGCCGTGGCTGACGCTGCGCCACCCAGTACTCCACCAGCTCGCGCAATTGTGACAATTCCACCGGCTTGGCCATGTGCCCGTCCATCCCGGCCTGGCGTGCGCGCTCTTTGTGTTCCGAGAGGATGTGTGCGGTGAGCGCCACCACCGGCGTGCGAATGCGCTGGTGGCTGACTTCCCAGGCCCGCAACTGTTGGGTCGCGGAGAAGCCATCGAGGATCGGCATTTCACAGTCCATCAACACCAGATCATAGCGCTGGGCCTTCATCGCCTGCAGGGCTTCTTCGCCGTTGCTCGCGGTGTCCGGGTTGAGGTTGAGCTTGCCGAGCATGCCGCGGATGACTTTGGTGGAGATGCTGTTGTCTTCGGCCACCAGGATGCGGAAGTCGCTGGGCACGATGATGGCCGCCGGCGCGTTGAGGGGCGCGCGTGGCTGCCCGCCGCCTTTGCTGCGCTGGGTCAGTTCGTCGGCCAGGGTGGTCTTGAGGGTGTAGCCGGCCACCGGCTTGGCGAGGATGCGCTTGATCCCGCAATTGCGCGCAATGATCTTGCTCGGCGCGTTACTGATGCCGGTGAGCATGATCAGCAGGATGTCGTGGTTGAGGCTCGGGTCTTCCTTGATCTTGGCTGCCAGTTGCATGCCGGTCATGCCGGGCATGTTCTGGTCCAGCAGCACCACGTCGAAGTAATCACGCAGGTGCGCCTTGGTGCGCAACAACGCCAGGGCTTCCTTGCCCGACGGCACGGCGCTGACATTCAGGCCCCAGGCGGTGCATTGCTGCACCAGCACTTTGCGGCAGGTGTCGTTGTCGTCCACCACCAGGACCCGCGCACCCTTGAGCGGGCCGTCGAGGTCGGAGGTCGGGTGTTCCAGGCGTTCCGGGTCCAGCGGCAGGGTCAGCCACAGGGTGCTGCCTTGTTGTGCGCCGCTCTTGATGCCGAATTCGCCGTTCATCAACAGGATCAACTGGCGCGCGATGACCAGGCCCAGGTGGCCGCTCAAACGGGTGGCCGAGAGGAAGTTCTTGCTGTGCAGTTCGCTGTGCAGCAACGCATCGCGTTCGGCGGCTTCCATTGGCAGGCCGCTGTCCTGCACGGCAATGCGCAGGCGCGGCTTGGGGCTGCGCTCGTCGAGGGCGACGACGATCAACACTTCGCCTTCATCGGTTTTCTGCAGGGCGTTTTCCAGCAGGCTCAACATCGCCTGGCGCAGGCGCGTCGGGTCGCCGCTGATCACCCGCGGCACCTGGGGCTGGATAAAGCTGATCAGCTCGACGTTCTGCTGCTCGGCCTTGGCGCGGAAGATGCTCAGGCAGTCGTCGATCAGCGCATTGAGGTCGAACTGCACGTCGTCCAATTCGATCTGCCCGGATTCCAGCTTGGAGATATCGAGGATTTCGTTGATCAGTGTGAGCAGTTCGTTACCGGCGCTGTGGATCGTCTGCACATAGTCGCGCTGTTTGACCGACAGCGGCGTGCCCAGCAGCAGCTCGGTCATGCCCAGCACGCCGTTCATGGGGGTACGGATTTCGTGGCTGATCTTCGCCAGGAACTCGGCCTTGGCGGCGATTTCGGCGTTGCTGGCCGCCAGCTCGCGGCTGAGGCTGAAGCGTGCTTCGACGATGGCGCGCTGGCGTTCGCCGAGGGCCAGGCTCATCAGCAGGCCACTGAGGCAGATAAAGCTGAGCAGGGTAATGATCAAGCCTTGCGGCGCCAGCAGCGTGAGGCCAAGCAAGGCCGGCAGGATGATCAGCGTGCCGATGTTGAACACCACCACCCCCGCCACGAACAACCGCGCCGGCCGGTAGCCTTTTTGCCAGTGATAGGCCGAGACAAACAACATGCTCAGGCCGGCCAGGGCCACCAGGACGTAAGTGATGATGTTCAGCGGCAACGTGTTGACGAACAACAGCAGCAGGCCGCACAGCACGATCAACAGAATGTCGGCCATCAACAGTTTGTTCAGCGGGTGCGGGCCCAGCGGCATGAAGAAGCGATAGGCAAACATCAGCCCGCACGGTGCGGTCAGCAGCAGGGCGAGGTAGGCGCCCGGCGTCTGGATCGCGTGCCAGTTCTGCAGCCATGGCCCCAGCAGGTTGAGCAGCAACGCCAGGCTGAGCAGCAGCAGCACTTCGCAGGCCGCCAGCCACAGGCTGCTGCGTGAGCGGTGGTAGGCGAAGCGGGAGAGGTTGTGCAGGATCAGCATCAGCAGACAGCCGAACAGCAGGCCGTAGATCAGCGTCTGGCTTTGGTCGGCGGCGGCGAGTACGGCCGGCTCCAGGGTGATATAGGGGCGCAGTTCGTGTTCCGAGACCAGGCGCAGGTACACCTCAAGGGGCTTCGGGCTCTGGGGCATCGGCAGCATGAAGTCGCTGCTGGGCAGCGGGCGCTCGGCCTGGGGCTGGCGCGTGCCGGTGGTTTGCTGTTCCACCAGGGTGTCGCCATCCAGCACATACAGACTCAGGAGGGAAACGTCCGGGGCAAACACCCGCAGCACTTGCTCGTGCTGGCCGGGTTGCAGCTTGAAGCGTACCCACAACGCACCGTCCGGCTCGGCGGCAGTGATCCGGTCCAGTTCGATGGGGCTGAATTGATTGGTGTAGCGGGGCGAACGGATATCGCTCAGTTGCAGGTCGGCCTGTTCATCAAGCAATACTGCCCAGCCACTGCCTTGCGCAGCGGCCTGGGCCGGGAGCAAACAGAGCAGTGTCAGCAGACTGACAGTGAAACCTATGGCGATCCTGAGCCAGCGCACGGCGAAATCCCTTCGTAGGTTGAAGCACGGGTTAACTATGCGCGGGGTCATACGAGTACGGCAAGGGCCAGAGGCCCTTACCTAACCGAACGGATAGCGACTTAATGAGTCTCGCCACGTTCACGGGCAATCGCGCGATAGCCGATATCTTTACGGTAGAAGCAGCCGTTCCAGCTGATTTTCGCCGCCAGTTTGTAGGCCTGTTGCTGTGCAGCGTCGACACTGGCGCCCATCGCGGTGGCACATAGCACACGGCCACCTGCGGTCACCACCTTGCCGTCCTGCAGCGCAGTGCCCGCATGGAACACTTTGCCTTCCAGCGTCGCCGCCGCGTCCAGGCCTTCAATCACATCGCCCTTGGCGTAGTCGGCCGGGTAACCGCCAGCTGCCAGCACAATGCCGACGCTCGGGCGTGGGTCCCACTGGGCTTCAACCTTGTCCAGGGCCTGGGCCAGCGCGGCTTCCACCAGCAGCACCAGGCTCGATTGCAGGCGCAGCATCACCGGTTGGGTTTCCGGGTCGCCGAAGCGGCAGTTGAACTCGATGACCTTCGGGTTACCGGCCTTGTCGATCATCAGACCGGCGTAGAGGAAACCGGTGTAGACGTTGCCTTCATCGGCCATGCCGCGCACGGTCGGCCAGATCACCAGGTCCATCACACGCTGATGCACTTCGCTGGTCACGACCGGGGCCGGGGAGTAAGCCCCCATGCCGCCGGTGTTCGGGCCGCTGTCGCCGTCGCCGACGCGCTTGTGGTCCTGGCTGGTGGCCATCGGCAGGACGTTCTTGCCGTCGACCATCACGATGAAGCTGGCTTCTTCGCCGTCGAGGAATTCTTCGATGACCACGCGCGAACCGGCTTCACCGAAGGCGTTGCCGGCGAGCATGTCGCGCACGGCGTCTTCGGCTTCCTGCAGGGTCATGGCGACGATCACGCCTTTGCCCGCGGCCAGGCCGTCGGCCTTGATCACGATTGGCGCGCCTTTCTCACGCAGGTAAGCCAGGGCTGGCTCGATCTCGGTGAAGTTCTGGTAGTCGGCGGTCGGGATCTTGTGGCGCGCCAGGAAATCCTTGGTGAATGCCTTGGAACCTTCCAGCTGGGCCGCGCCGGCGGTCGGGCCGAAGCAGTCCAGGCCGCGGCTGCGGAACAGGTCGACGACACCGGCAACCAGCGGCACTTCCGGACCGACGATGGTCAGGGAAACGTTTTTCTCGGCGAAATCCGCCAGTTGTTCCAGGGCCAGCACGTCGATGGCGACGTTTTCGCACTTGGCTTCAATGGCGGTGCCGGCGTTGCCGGGGGCTACGAATACTTTCTGGACGCGTGGGTCCTGGGCAACTTTCCAGGCCAGGGCGTGTTCACGGCCACCGCTGCCAATAATCAAAACATTCATTTCAAAAACCTCTGAGAAACGCTGTGCTTCCCTGTAGGAGCGAGCTTGCTCGCGAAGGTCGTCAACGATAACGAGGGAAACCTGACACCTCGTGGCGTTTTTGAGTTTTTCGCGAGCAAGCTCGCTCCTACAGTCGGGAAGCGGTGCTGTTTAGTGACGGAAGTGGCGCATGCCGGTGAAGACCATGGCGATGCCGGCTTCGTCAGCCGCAGCAATCACTTCGGCATCACGCATCGAGCCGCCTGGCTGGATCACTGCGGTGACGCCGGCCTTGGCCGCGTTGTCCAGGCCGTCGCGGAACGGGAAGAACGCGTCGGACGCCATCACCGAGCCCGCTACCTGCAAACCGGCGTGTTCAGCCTTGATCGCGGCGATGCGCGCCGAGTTCACGCGGCTCATCTGGCCGGCGCCGACACCGATGGTCTGGCGGTTCTTGGCGTAGACGATGGCGTTGGACTTGACGTACTTGGCCACTTTCCAGGCGAAGATCAGGTCGTTGATTTCCTGCTCGGTCGGTGCGCGCTTGGTCACCACTTTCAGGTCGGCGCTGCTGATCATGCCGATGTCGCGGCTTTGCACCAGCAGGCCGCCGTTGACGCGCTTGTAGTCCCAGGCAGGGGCACGTTCGGCCGACCATTCGCCGCAGGCCAGCAGGCGCACGTTGGCTTTGGCGGCCACGATGGCGCGGGCTTCCTCGCTGACGGACGGGGCGATGATCACTTCGACGAACTGACGCTCGACGATGGCCTTGGCGGTCGCGGCGTCGAGTTCGCGGTTGAAGGCGATGATGCCGCCGAAGGCCGATTCGGTGTCGGTGGCGTAGGCCAGTTCGTAAGCCTGGCGGATGCCGCCTTCAGCGTCCGGGCTCACGGCCACGCCGCACGGGTTGGCGTGCTTGACGATCACGCAGGCCGGCTTGACGAAGCTCTTCACGCATTCCAGCGCGGCGTCGGTGTCGGCCACGTTGTTGTAGGACAGTTCTTTGCCTTGCAGCTGGGTCGCGGTGGCGATGCCCACTTCGGCCGGCTTGGCTTCCACGTAGAACGCCGCGCTCTGGTGCGGGTTCTCGCCGTAGCGCATTTCCTGGGCCTTGATGAACTGGCTGTTGAAGGTCCGCGGGAACTGGCTGCGACCTTCTGTGCTGAGGGTCTCGGCGGCCTGGTTCACGGTGCCCATGTAGTTGGCGATCATGCCGTCGTAGGCGGCGGTGTGTTCGAACGCCTTGAGCATCAGGTCGAAACGCTGGGCGTAGGTCAGGCCACCGGCTTTGAGGTTTTCAAGCACCTTGGCGTAGTCGCTGGCGTTGACCACGATGGCCACGTCTTTGTGGTTCTTGGCGGCCGAGCGAACCATGGTCGGGCCGCCGATATCGATGTTTTCGATGGCGGTCGGCAGGTCGCAGCCCGGCTTGTTGATGGTGGCTTCGAACGGGTAGAGGTTGACGGCCACCAGATCGATCGGCTTGATGCCGTGCTCGTTCATGATGGCATCGTCGATACCGCGACGGCCGAGGATGCCACCATGGATTTTCGGGTGCAGGGTCTTGACCCGACCGTCCATCATCTCTGCGAAACCGGTGTAGTCCGCGACTTCTACTGCGGCCACGCCGTTGTCTCGCAGCAGTTTGAAGGTCCCGCCCGTGGAGAGGATTTCCACGCCCAGGGCTTCCAGCCCCTGGGCAAATTCGAGAACCCCGGTCTTGTCGGAGACACTGATCAAGGCGCGGCGGATCGGCAGGCGGGTAGTCTGGTCGGTCATTTCAATTTCCATCAAAAGCAAAGGAGTCAGCAAAAAAGGCGACCGGTTTTACGCGGGCGCCTTTCTGGTCGGATTGAATGCTTACAGCAAATCGTATTGTTTGAGCTTTTTGCGCAAGGTGCCACGGTTGAGGCCCAGCAGCTCACTGGCTTTGGTCTGGTTGCCCTTGACGTAGTTCATCACGCTTTCGAGCAAGGGCGCCTCGACTTCGGAGAGCACGAGGTTGTACACGTCCGTGACGGAAGCGCCCTCAAGGTGGGCGAAATAATTGTGCAGCGCCTTCTCGACACTCCCGCGAAGGGTCTGGCCTTCTTCGCTCGGCGTGTTGAGGTGCTGTTTCAAATTGACGTTGTCGCTCACGGGTGTTGTTCCACTCACTAAAGTCTCGGTCATCATCGTCATGCGGCCACCCCCTCTCCGTCCCCTGTCACCAGGCTCTTGTCACGTTCGCTGAAGAACTCACGAACGTTGGCGCACTGTGCTTCCGTATCATCCAAACGATTGAAGTGGGCGCGAAACTCCCTGGCGCCCGGCAGGGTTGCGAGATACCAGCCGACATGCTTGCGAGCAATGCGTACTCCCATCACGTCTCCGTAGAAGGCGTGCAGGGCGGCCAGATGCTCTAGCAGAATACGTTCCACCTCGATCAACCCCGGTGCCGGCAACAGCTCGCCGGTACGCAGAAAGTGTTCGACTTCACGAAAAATCCATGGCCGCCCCTGGGCGGCCCGGCCAATCAACAGGCCATCGGCACCGGTCGCATGCAGCACGCGCCGGGCTTTCTCGGCTGAGTCGATATCGCCATTGGCAAATACCGGCATCGACACGGCCTGCTTGATCGCGGCAATGGTGTCGTACTCGGCTTCGCCGGTGTAAAGATCGGCGCGGGTGCGGCCATGCACCGCCAGCGCTGAAATACCCGCCTGTTCGGCGATCTTCGCCACCGTCAGGCCATTCTTGTTGTCCCGGTCCCAGCCGGTACGAATCTTCAGGGTGACCGGTACATCCACTGCGGCGACAACGGCCTGCAGGATCTCGGCGACCAACTGCTCATCCTTCAACAGCGCGGAACCGGCGGCCTTGTTGCAGACCTTCTTGGCCGGACAGCCCATGTTGATGTCAATGATCTGCGCGCCCAGCTCCACGTTGGCCCGGGCCGCCTCCGCCAGCATCTGTGCGTCGCCACCGGCGATCTGTACCGAGCGGGGCTCGGGATCACCTTCGTGGATCATGCGCAGCCGCGATTTGCGGGTATTCCACAAGCTCATGTCGCTGGTGACCATTTCCGAGACTACTAGACCCGCGCCCAAACGCTTGCACAGCTGACGAAAGGGCTGGTCGGTGACCCCCGCCATTGGCGCGAGAATCAAACCATTGTGCAATGTGTATGGGCCGATGCGTACCGCCGACATAGGACTTCCCTGTTGTGGGGCCGGATCATTAGAGTTCGAAAAAGGGTTGGCATGATACCCGCTCTCGATGACTGGATAAAGGCTGAATTGGATAAAATCTGAACAGTTATTTCTTTATCGCCACCGGTTTGGTTGCCGGCGGTCCAGTCAATAATCCGTCGTCAAACCTCGATGACCGCGCCGATTCACTCGGGCGAATGAAAGCTCAGGCTGTAATTCACCGCTTTGTTGCCGGGGTCGAGGATGTCCAGGGAGATATGGATCGGCGTCTGCGACGGCATTTCACTGACCCCGGCCAGCTCACCGCTCAGGTATTCGGCGGGCTTGAAGCGCCGACTGGCGATCAGGTTGCCGTTCAGGTCGGCAAAGCGCAGTTCCAGCAACGGGAACGGCTGGGAGAACGTCGCGCGGTTATAGATGATTGCATCCACCACCAGCGCGCCGGCGAATTCAGGATGGCTGCGCACCACCAGGTTGCTGCTCTTGATGTGCGCGATATCGACCCGTGACGGCACCGTGCAGCCCAATGTCGGGCACAGTTGCTGGAACCACGGGCGATAGGCGTCCTGGCGCGCCAGGTCGTCGAACTGGTAGGCAATGTACTGGCCGGCGAGGCCGGCGGCGGCGATCAGCACCAGCAACAGCCAGAGCAGGCGACGGCCCCAGCTTGACGGGCGTTTGCCGGCGTACAAGTGCAGCGGGTCATCTTCGAGGTCCTGCAGCAGCTCGTCGTGGGCGCTGGCGGCGCTGCGCGAGCGCTTGCGGCCTTGGGGGCGCTCGTCGGGTTCCGGCGCGTCCACGTCGTCGCTGACCGCGCTCACGGGTGGGTCGAGTTCGTCGTCTTCATCGGCAGGCGTGGAGCGCAGCGGCGGTTCATCGTCGATGTCGTCGGTGGCGAGGGACATCGACGGTTCGGTGCGCTGTTTAGTCGCAGGGGCATTTGCCGGTTCAGGTTCGTCTTCGGGCGCTTTGCCGCGTTCTTCAGGCGGTTCGCTGAACAGGCTGGCGGCCCATTTTTCTTCCTCGGCCTTGATCGTGTCGCGGCTGGCGCTGAGGGCCTCTTCCTTTTTGCGTCGGTCGGCGCTGCCTTGCCGGCGTTCCGCGCCCAGCGGCTGGGTGTGTTGAATCTCGCGGCGTTCCAGCTTGGCCAGTTCTTTGTCCAGGTCCAGGTTGTCCAGATCCAGCTCTTGCGCCGTCCACTGTTTCTGGCTGATCGCCCGCGGCGCCTCGGCGGCGTGCTCCGCTGCGGCCGGCTGTTCAGGCTTCGGCGCTTGCGCGTGGGCGCGCTGCTCCAGTAACTGGCGCGCGGCGTTGAACACTTGCAGGCACGAGCCGCAGCGCACCACGCCGCGCGCCACGTTCAACTGAGCGTGGCTGACGCGAAAGCGCGTTTGGCAATGGGGACACTGGGTGACGAAACTGTCGGTCATGCGGCCATCCGATTCAGGCAAGCGCTCATTCTAGCGCCGACGCCCGCTGATGCGTACCCAGCCATCACGATTGGCGATCGGGTCGAGCTCGAAATCCTGGGCGTAGGCTGCAGCCACGTCTTCACCCTGTTCGGCGAGGATGCCCGACAGCGCCAGGCGGCCACCCGGCTTGACCAGGCTCGACAGCTGCGGCGCCAGGGCCACCAGCGGGCCGGCGAGGATATTGGCGACCAGCACATCGGCCTGCACCTGGGGCAATTGCTCCGGCAGGTACAGTGGGAATTTGCCTTCAGCAATGTGGTTGCGCCCGGCGTTATCGCGGGAGGCTTCCAGGGCCTGTACGTCGATATCGGTGCCGACGGCTTCCTTGGCGCCCAACAACAGGGCGGCAATCGCCAGAATCCCCGAGCCGCAGCCGAAGTCCAACACGTGGCAATCGTTCAGGTCCTGGCCGTCCAGCCATTCCAGGCACAGCGCGGTGGTCGGGTGCGTGCCGGTGCCGAACGCCAGGCCGGGGTCCAGCAGCAGGTTCACCGCGTCAGGCTCGGGGGCGGCGTGCCAGCTCGGCACGATCCACAGGCGCTGGCCGAAACGCATCGGCTGGAAGTTGTCCATCCAGCTGCGTTCCCAGTCCTGGTCTTCGATGATTTCGCTGTGGTGCTCGGGCAGCGGGCCGCCGGTGAGCAGTTCCATATGGGCCAGGACGCTGGCGGCATCGGTGCCGTCTTCGAACAGGGCCAGCAAGTGGGTGTGGGACCACAGCGGGGTGGTGTTGAGTTCCGGCTCGAAGATCGGCTGGTCTTCGGCGTCCATGAAGGTCACCGAGACGGCGCCCACTTCAAGGAAGGCGTCTTCGTAGGTTTCGGCTTGTTCTGGGCTGATGGCGAGACGGACTTGCAGCCAAGGCATGGCGGGCACCTTTGAAAAAATGAGTGTGCAGCGGGGAGGGGCTGCGAAAGCGCGCAAGTTTACGCGAGCGGCGGGCAGAAGACGACACTGCTGACTGCACGCCGACCAAATGTGGGAGGGGGCTTGCCCCCGATAGCGGTGGGTCAGTCACCTAATCTATGACTGAGCTGGCGCCATCGGGGGCAAGCCCCCTCCCACATTTGGACTGTGTACATCTTCAAAATGGAGGGGCCACAAACAACAAAGCCGCCCGAAGGCGGCTTTGTTGGGTGGAGCACTTACTGGTTGGCCAGTTTGTGTTCCAGGTAGTGAATGTTCACACCACCTTCGCAGAAGCCTTCATCGCGGACCAGATCCCGATGCAGCGGGATGTTGGTCTTGATGCCGTCGACCACGATTTCGTCCAGGGCGTTACGCATGCGGGCCATGGCCTCGTCGCGGGTGGCGCCCCAGGTGATCAGCTTGCCGATCAACGAGTCGTAGTTGGACGGAACCTTGTAGCCGCTGTACAGGTGCGAATCGACGCGAACGCCGTTGCCGCCCGGTGCATGGAAATGCTTGACCAGGCCTGGACTCGGGATAAAGGTTTTCGGGTCTTCGGCGTTGATCCGGCACTCCAGGGAGTGGCCGTGGATCTTCACGTCGTCCTGGGTGAAGGACAGCTCGTTACCGGCGGCGATGCTCAGCATCTCCTTGACGATATCGATACCGGTGACCATCTCCGAAACCGGGTGTTCTACCTGCACGCGAGTGTTCATCTCGATGAAGTAGAAACGGCCGTTCTCGTAGAGGAACTCGAAAGTGCCGGCGCCACGGTAGTTGATGTCGATGCACGCCTTGACGCAACGCGCCAGGACTTCCGCACGGGCTTTCTCGTCGAGGCCCGGTGCCGGTGCTTCTTCCAATACCTTCTGGTGACGACGTTGCAGCGAGCAATCGCGGTCGCCCAGGTGGATGGCGTGGCCCTGGCCGTCAGACAGCACCTGCACTTCCACGTGACGTGGGTTGGTCAGGTACTTCTCCAGGTAGACCATCGGGTTGCCGAACCAGGCAGCCGCTTCGGAGCGCGTCTGCTTGGCCGCTTCGATCAGGTCTTCTTCCTTGTGTACCACGCGCATGCCGCGACCACCGCCGCCGCCTGCGGCCTTGATGATCACTGGGTAACCGACTTCGCGACCGATGCGCAGCGCAGTGGTCTCGTCCTCGGGCAGCGGGCCGTCGGAGCCTGGAACGGTCGGCACACCGGCCGCGATCATGGCGTCCTTGGCCGAAACCTTGTCACCCATCAGGCGAATGGTCTCGGCTTTCGGGCCGATGAAGGCAAACCCGGATTTTTCCACCTGTTCGGCGAAATCGGCGTTTTCCGCGAGGAAGCCGTAGCCCGGGTGGATGCCATCAGCGCCGGTCACTTCCGCAGCGGCGATGATGTTCGAGACTTTCAGGTACGAGTTCGCAGCCAGTGGCGGGCCGATGCAGATGCTTTCGTCCGCCAGTTTCACGTGCATCAGTTCGGTATCGGCCGTCGAGTAAACAGCGACGGTCTTGATGCCCTCTTCCTTACAGGCGCGCAGGATACGCAGCGCGATCTCGCCGCGGTTGGCGATCAGGACTTTTTGCAGTTTCTTCGCAGGTTTCAACATCGAAGGCGCTCCGCGGTTCAAACGATGGTGAACAGCGGCTGGTCGTACTCAACCGGCTGACCGTTTTCTACCAGAATGGATTCGATGACACCGGCTTTTTCGGCCGTGATGTGGTTCATCATTTTCATCGCTTCCACGATGCAGATGGTGTCGCCTTCTTTCACGGTTTTGCCGACTTCAACGAAGGCTGGCGAACCCGGTGCCGGGGTGCGGTAGAACGTACCGACCATTGGCGACTTGGCCACGAAGCCGTTCAGCTTGGGCGCAGCAGGCTCGGCGGCGGCGACAGGCGCAGCGGCGACCGGAGCGGCAGCGGCAGGTGCCGGTGCTTGCATCTGCGGCGCGTAGAATTGCTGGGCCGGGGTCTTGCTGTGACGGCTGATGCGTACAGACTCTTCGCCTTCCTTGATTTCCAGCTCGTCGATGCCGGATTCTTCCAGCAGTTCGATCAGTTTCTTAACTTTACGGATATCCATGAATCGTCAACTCCCAAGGGTCGGTCAGGGGCGCTTGGCCGGTTGTTCAAGTTGTTCCAGGGCGGCCTCCAGGGCCAGTCGATAACCGCTGGCGCCAAGGCCGCAGATCACACCTACCGCTACGTCGGAGAAGTAGGAGTGATGGCGGAAAGGTTCGCGTTTGTACACGTTCGACAAATGCACTTCGATGAATGGGATGCTCACCGCCAGCAGCGCGTCACGTAATGCAACACTTGTGTGCGTAAAAGCGGCGGGATTGATCAGAATAAAGTCCACGCCTTCGCCGCGCGCGGCATGGATGCGATCAATCAATTCGTACTCGGCATTGCTTTGCAGGTACAGCAAATGGTGGCCGGCTTCACGGGCCCGTCGCTCCAGATCGAGGTTGATCTGTTCCAGGGTCACTGCCCCGTAGACGCCCGGTTCGCGGGTGCCGAGCAGGTTCAGGTTGGGTCCGTGAAGAACCAGTAAGGTCGCCATCGGCTGTTCCTTGTTATTGATGTGGGTACGGCAGAACCCGGCGACTATGCCGCAAAGCGTTTATGACTGTCCAGTTCTATGCAGTAGGCAGCACGATTAGCGAGGATTGCGCGAAATTTGTGACTGCGGCCCAGGATCCGGTCATTGGTAATACCGTCTTGAAACCTGTGGCGATCAAATGTGGGAGGGGGCTTGCCCCCGATAGCGGTGGATCAGTTACAGATATTGAGACTGGCACACCGCTATCGGGGGCAAGCCCCCTCCCACATTGGTTCTTCGCGTGGCGCTAGGTCGGGTCAGACGCGGAAGGCTTGGACGGCGGTGTTGAGTTGGCCGCCCAGCACCAGCAGGTGCTCACCCTGGCTGCGGCCTTGGCCGATGCGCAGCAGGTTGTCCTCACCCAACTGATGAATCCGTTCGCTGTTATCGCGAATCTCACTCACCGCACCGCTCTGCTGCGCGGTCACATCGGCGATACGCACGGAGGTGTCGGAAATGGTCTGGATCGCCCCGACGATTTCATCCAGCGCGCCGTCGGCCGCTTGTGCTTGCTGGGCGGTGGCTTCGGCGTGTTCGACCTGCGCGCGCATGCCTTCCACCGACTGGCGGGCGGCGGTTTGCAGGCCGGCGATGAGGCCCTGGATTTCGGCGGTGGCGCCGGCGGTGCGCTGGGCCAGGGAGCGCACTTCGTCGGCGACCACGGCAAAACCCCGCCCGGCGTCTCCGGCGCGGGCGGCTTCAATGGCGGCATTGAGCGCCAGCAGGTTGGTCTGGTCGGCGATCGAGCGAATCACCGTCAACACGCCGCCGATGGTCGCGGACTCTTCGGCGAGTTTCTCGATCATCTGCGCGTTTTGCTGCACTTCGCCCACCAGCGCATGCAGCCCGGTCAGGCTCAGGCCGATCACCCGCTGGCCGTGCTTCACCGCCTGGCCCGCGCTGCGGCTGGCGCCGGCGGCCTGGCTGGCGTCCCCGGCGACTTGTTGAATGGTCGCTTCCAATTCGCCCAACGAATCGCGGATCTGCGCGGTGTCCCCGGCCTGCCGTTCGGCGCCATCATGCAGGCCGCTGCTCAGCTCGGCCAGGGCACGGCTGCTGCCAGCGACTTCCTCGGCATTGCCGCGAATGGTGCCCACCAGGTCCACCAGGTAGGCGCGCAAGCGGTTGAGGGAGGCTTCGATGTCGCGCAGTTCGCGGTTTGTCTTGCCCAAGGCAATCGGTTGGCTGAAGTCGCCTTCGGCCCAGGTCGACAGGGCCGGTGCCAGGTTGGTCAGCACCCGTGCCAGGCGCCGTTGCAGGGTATCGATCAGCAGGGCGATCAGCAGGATCAGGCCGATCATCACCCCTTGCATCAGGCGCACTTCGCCCTGGATCACGGCGTGCTGCGCACGCACGACGGGCTCCAGGCCGGCGATGGCCTGTTGCACTCCGGCGATTTTCAGGTGGGTGCCGGCGGCGAGGTCGGCGCGCCGCTGGATCTGCTCGCGGGTGCGCTTGAGTTCGGCCGGGTAGCGGGTCAGCAGGCTGTTGAGTTCGCGCTTGAGGTCGACGCCGGTGTCTTGTGTTTCGGCTTTTTCGCTGTTTTCCAGGCCCATCAGCGCCGAAAAGTCATCGGTGTTCGAACCGGCGTTGGCCTTGACCCCAAGTAAGGGCAGTTGCTCCAGCAGGTCGGCCTGGCCGCGGATATTGCTGACTTCGCGCTCCACATCATCCGCCAGTTCGGCGCGCCCGCTGCTCACCAGCTTGTCGCGGGCCAGGGACAGCTTGCCCAGGTGTTGGGACGCCGCCAGCAGCGGCGGCAGGTAGCGCGCCGCGGCGGGCGAATCGACCCCGATGGCGTACTGGCTCAGTTGCTCGAGGTTCGCGCCCAGTTCGCGCTCGGCCTGCAACAGCAGCGCTTGCGGGTCGCCGGCCAGTTTGCCGGCGGCGAGCAGGTCGGTTTTGCTGAAGGTGTCCAGCTCCTTCAGGCTGGGGCGCAGGCTTTGTGCGAGGTCGGCGGGCAATTCGTCCAGGTGCTGCAGCAGGCTTTCCAGGCTCTGGCTGGCGCTGCTCAAGCGCAGGGCGTCGCCGCTGGCCAGGTAGTCGTCGATGTTGCGTGCGGCCTGGTTCTGGAAGGTCTGCGACAACCCCAGGTAGCGTTCCATCAGCAAATAAGGCCGTTCCAGCGCGCGTTGCGACCACCAGAGCGTCGCCCCGAGTGCCAGGCACACGGCCACCAGAAGGAGGGTATTGAGATTGGTCAGCAGCTTCAGGCGCATGCGTGGTTTCAACCGACAGCAAAAGTTAAGTGCCTGAAGTTATTGCGTTTCTATTACAAAGTTATGACGGAATCGCTGGATTCTGGTGAAAAGATGGCACTTTGACTTGATGTGTGCGCGGCTTGAACCCGATTGCGTCCGGCATCCTTGGCGCGGTACAGCGCCTCGTCGGCTTGGGCGGCCATCATCAGGCTGTCGGAATCGTCGCACAGCTCCACCAGCCCAGCGCTGAAGGTACACCACAAGTCATGCGGCTGGGCCGGGTAGTGAATTTCGGCAAAGCGCCCACGGATTTCATCCAGCACCTTGCAGGCCGATTCCAAGTCGGTATCGGGCATCACAATCGCAAACTCTTCACCGCCGTAGCGGCCGATGTAGTCGGTCTTGCGCAAGCGCTGTTTGAGGAACAGCGCCAGGCTCTTGATCACGCGGTCGCCCATGGGGTGGCCGTGGCTGTCGTTGACGCGCTTGAAGTGGTCGATGTCGAGCATGGCAAAGCTCAACGGCTTGTTCTCGCGGCGAGCGCGGAAGGTGCAGTCTTCGAGCAATTGCAGGATATGGGTGTGGTTGTACAGGCCGGTCAGGCTGTCGCGCACCATCCGCGCCTTGAGGTTGCGCGCACGGGCCGCGCGGTTGCGCACGGTGGTGATCAGGTGGCGCGGCTTGATCGGCTTGGTGAGGAAGTCGTCGCCGCCTTCGCTCATGGCGTCCAGCTGTTTATCCAGGTCGTCTTCGGCCGACAGGTAGATGATCGGCACGCTGACGTACCGGTCGTTATGACGAATCACCTTGGCCAGTTCGGTGCCGGTGCAGGCGGGCATGTACATGTCGAGGATGATCAGGTCGGGCTGGAAATCCGCCAGCTCGGCCATGGCCTGGATCGGCTCGATCAGCGTGCGGGTGATGATACCGGCGCTGTTGAGCAGGCGCTCGGTGTGCAGCGCCTGGGCCCGTGAGTCGTCGATGATCAGCACTTTATAGGGGTCGTATTGGGCGACGCAGGTCAGCACTTCGATCTTTTCCAGCAGGCTCGAGGCTTCCAACGTGCCGGTCAGGAACTCCTCGCCGCCGGCGCGCACGGCGGCGAGGCGGGTCGGGGTGTCGGTTTCATGCAGGCTGAAAAACAGCAACGGCAGCTTTTGCTCCAGGCCTTGCTGGGCCTCGGCGGCCAGTTGGAGGCCGAGGCCCGGGCCGCAGAAATCCACGTCCATCACAATCGCCGACGGCAGGCGCTCGGCCATCGCCACGCGATACGCCGCCACGTTGTCCAGGGACTGGGCGCTCAGGCCAAAGAACTCCAGCTGCTTGGCCAGACGCTCGGCGCGATCATGATCGGCCAGCATCACGTAGATCGGCTTGCGCATCGGCGGCAGGAAGGTTTGCTCAAGCTGATCGCCCTGGCGCAGGCCGGTGCGGGACAGGCGTTGCATCAAGCGGTTGATTTCGGTGATCAGTTGACTGCTCAGGCGGCCGCGATTGGCGTCCACCGCTTTGAGCGACTCGCCGATGTGCTGCGCCAGTTGGCCGTGTTCGGGCTGTTCGAAGCGTTCGGCGAAGCGCAGCAGGCGCAGGTTGGCTTCGCTGAGTTCGGAGAAGTCGGCGTCGGACCATTCGCTGCGTTGCAGGCGCTGCCAGATCTCAAGAATTTGACGTGCCTGATGAATTACCCGCTGGGCAAAGTGCTGCTTGAGACGCTCACGGCTGGGGTCTTCTGGCTCGGTCATATCCTGACTACTAGTGAAGGTGCGTGCTGAGGTCGACTGGTGGCTCTATGCTAGCACCTCTTTTCGGTTACATGAGTGTCATACGTCAATTAACTGCGAGTCCCTGGCATTCATTTAGTGACTAATTGGTCGTGCAGCGGAAAAAGCGCGCATCCTTTATAGTCGAATGCCCCCTGGGCGTCCGTTGGATCATAGTTGTAGGGCGAAAAGCCCCGCATTGACGGGCACGATGGGGTAGGGTTGCTGTCGGAGTGTTTGAACGCACGCCGTCGATTGAAGTGCATGAACTCAAGTGATTGAAAGGATATCGCCATGCTGGACTGGAAAAACCGTGCAGGCAGTGCCAAAGGCCCCGCCCCTGAACCCAAGTCGGCCAACCGCAGCTATTTGCGTAGCGTGCTGATGAGCCGAGCGGTGCTTAGCGTACTCGGCTTGTATCTGTTGGTCACCGGTGCTTTGGGTTGGTACTGGAGCGAAGAGCCGGCGCTGTTCCCGGTCCAGCAGAACGCCCAGCTTGCCGCTGAAAAGGAAGGCAAGCAGATGGTGTTGGGTTACACCACCGTGGAAACCCTCAAGACCGTGGCCGGCACCTTGCTCAACAAGCCCGGTGGCTATATTTCCAACGACCGTTTCCCGCCGGGCCTGTGGATGGACAACATGCCGAGCTGGGAATACGGCGTACTGGTGCAGGTGCGTGACTTGACCCGCGCCTTGCGTAAGGATTTCGCCCGTTCCCAGTCGCAGTCGGCGGAAGACGCCGACCTGGCGAAGGCCGAGCCGCGTTTCAACTTCGACAACAAGAGCTGGGTGCTGCCTTCCAGCGAGTCGGAGTACCAGGAAGGCATCAACTCCCTGAATCGCTATGAAGTGCGCCTGTCCGACCCGAACCAGCGCGGCGCCCTGTTCTACGCGCGCGCCGACAACCTCAACAACTGGCTGGGCGATGTCGCCACGCGCCTGGGTTCGTTGTCGCAACGTCTGTCGGCCAGTGTCGGCCGGGTCAAGCTGAACACCTCACTGAAAACCGAAGCGCTGGCGCCGGGTGAAGTGCCGCAGCTCGATGAAGAAGTGGTGGAAACCCCATGGATGCAGATCGACAACGTGTTCTACGAAGCCCGCGGCCAGGCCTGGGCCTTGTCCCATCTGTTGCGCGCCATCGAAGTCGACTTTGCCGACGTGCTGGCCAAGAAGAATGCGACGGTCAGCGTGCGCCAGATCATTCGTGAACTGGAGGCTTCGCAAGAGCCGGTCTGGAGCCCGATGATCCTCAACGGCAGCGGCTTTGGCATATTGGCCAACCACTCGCTGGTGATGGCCAACTACATTTCCCGGGCCAACGCGGCGGTGATCGACTTGCGTCAGTTGCTTAACCAAGGGTGATGATGGACGTGACTCAAAAGGAGGCCGCGCACCGCGCAGCCTCCGATGCGGAACTGATCTGCTGGGTCGACGAGCACGACAACCCGCTCGGCGCCCTGGTGCGCTCCGACCTGCGCCAGCGCGGCCTGATCGGCCGTTGCACCTTTATCTTCCTGTTCAACTCGGCAGGTGAACTGTGCGTACACCGACGCACCCTGAGCAAAGCCCTGTACCCCGGTTTCTGGGACACGGCGGCAGGCGGGATGGTGGCGGACGGCGAGAGTTATGCCGAGTCGGCCGCCCGCGAGCTTGCAGAAGAGCTCGGCGTGGGCGGGGTGGAGTTGGTCGAGCATGACCATTTCTACTTCGAGGACGGCGACAGCCGACTTTGGTGCAGATCCTACTCCGCCGTGTGGGACGGTGCGCTGTGCCTGCAGCCTGAAGAAGTCATGGAGGCGCGCTTTTTACCCCTTGAAATTGTCCTGCAGGAAGCGCAACAAAAGCCCTACTGCCCTGACGCGCAAGAGGGCTTGCGGCGCTATCTGGCCTCACGTCGCTAAAGTTGTATAAATTGGCGCGATTTGGCTCTTAGCAAGTGAGCTTTTTGTGGTTACACTGCGCGACTTTTCACCCGAACCACCCTTGTTCCACCCCCTGATTCCTGTAGGAGCGAGCTCGCTCGCGAAAACCTCAAGCGCGCTGTGGGCATCCTGAATGTCCGCGTCATCGTTGGCGATCTTCGCGAGCGAGCTCGCTCCTACAGGGAATCGGGGGCAATGACATGGGGGGGTCGGTAGCGCTGCCCCTGCCTGAGTGGGGCTTCGCGGTCGGCAACCGCCTGAGCGTTTGCCGATCAGTCTTTGTCCTCACAAGAGGATTGCCGGTGGCCAAAAAAGCCGCATCCTTCGCCGCCCTCGGTGGCCTGGTATTTTCCACCGACGCAGGTCGACACTGCCCGGACTGTCGTCAGCCCGTGGACGCCTGTACCTGCAAACAAACCCTGATCCCCGAAGGCGACGGCATTGCCCGCGTGCGACGCGAGAGCAAAGGCCGTGGCGGCAAGACGGTGACCACCATCACCGGCGTGCCGCTGGCCGAAGACGCGCTGAAGGAACTCGCCACCACGCTGAAAAAGCGCTGTGGCACCGGTGGCGCGTTGAAAGACGGGGTCATCGAGATCCAGGGCGATCACGTCGAGTTGCTGTTGGCCGAGCTGATCAAGCTCGGGTACAAGGCCAAGAAGTCCGGCGGCTGACAGCCTCTTTCCAACCAGTGTCTAAACTCTGTCCTGCGAGTGGGGTCTGACCTTACTCACAGGCAAATCGTCATTTTCATTCTTTAGACTGCGCCAGCCTCCAACGAGGGGCGGCGCCTTCGACTTCATTTATAGGGGACTTCAATGTCCGTACGACGCACACGCAAAGACGATGGCAGCCAATGGACAGTTGCGGACAGCCGCAGTGTTTACGGGATTCGTCATTGGGGGGCCGGGTATTTCGCGATCAATGATGCCGGTCGCGTTGAAGTCCGTCCGAACGGCCCGAAAAGCACGCCTGTCGACCTGTACGAGCAAGTCGACGAGCTGCGCAAAAGCGGCTTGTCCTTGCCGCTGCTGGTGCGTTTTCCCGACATCCTGCAAGACCGCGTGCGCCAGTTGACCGGTGCGTTCGATTCGAACATCGAGCGTCTGGAATACCAGAGCAAATACACCGCGCTGTACCCGATCAAGGTGAACCAGCAGGAGGCGGTGATCGAAAACATCATCGCCACCCAGGACGTGTCCATTGGCCTGGAAGCCGGCTCCAAGCCGGAACTGCTGGCGGTGCTGGCCCTGGCGCCGAAAGGCGGGACCATCGTCTGCAACGGTTACAAGGACCGCGAATTCATCCGCCTGGCGCTGATGGGCCAGAAGCTGGGTCACAACGTGTTCATCGTGATCGAGAAAGAGTCCGAAGTTGAGCTGGTGATCGAAGAAGCCGCCAACCTCAAGGTCAAGCCACAGGTCGGCCTGCGTGTGCGTCTGTCGTCCCTGGCGTCGAGCAAGTGGGCCGACACCGGCGGTGAGAAATCCAAGTTCGGGCTGTCGGCGGCGCAACTGCTGTCGGTCGTCGAGCGCTTCCGCGCCGCCAGCCTGGACCAGGGCATCCGCCTGCTGCACTTCCACATGGGCTCGCAGATCGCCAACCTGGCCGACTACCAGCACGGGTTCAAGGAAGCCATTCGTTACTACGGCGAACTGCGCAACCTCGGCCTGCCGGTGGACCACATCGACGTCGGCGGCGGCCTGGGCGTGGACTACGACGGTACTCACTCGCGCAACGCCAGCTCGATCAACTACGACATGGACGACTACGCCGGTGTCGTCGTGGGCATGCTCAAGGAGTTCTGCGACGCGCAGAGCCTGCCGCACCCGAACATCTTCTCCGAGAGCGGCCGCTCCCTGACCGCCCACCACGCCATGCTGGTGGTGCAAGTCACCGA
The DNA here is from genome assembly GCF_024519615.1 of Pseudomonas sp. Pse79. Lineage (NCBI taxonomy): Bacteria > Pseudomonadati > Pseudomonadota > Gammaproteobacteria > Pseudomonadales > Pseudomonadaceae > Pseudomonas > Pseudomonas sp. Pse79. The sequence continues at coordinate 39,853 of NZ_JALJRR010000031.1, read as the reverse complement.
CGTCGAGAAACACAACGACGAAATGCCGCAGATCGAGAACAAGGAAAACCTGCCGGAAACCGTGCAATGGTTGGTGGACCTGCTCGGCCCGACCGACATCGAGATGGTCACCGAAACCTACTGGCGCGCCACTCACTACATGAGCGACGTGGCCACCCAGTACGCCGACGGCAAACTGACCCTGGCGGAAAAAGCCCTGGCTGAACAGTGCTACTTCGCCGTGTGCCGCCGCCTGCATAACTCGCTGAAAGCGCGCCAGCGTTCGCACCGCCAGGTGCTCGACGAACTCAACGACAAGCTGGCGGATAAATACATCTGCAACTTCTCGGTGTTCCAGAGCCTGCCGGACACCTGGGCCATCGGCCAGGTATTGCCGATCCTGCCGCTGCACCGTCTCGACGAAGAACCGATGCGCCGCGCGGTATTGCAGGACTTGACCTGCGACTCCGACGGCAAGATCAAGCAATACGTCGACGAGCAGAGCATCGAGACCAGCCTGCCGGTACACGCGCTGAAAGAGGGCGAAGACTACCTGCTGGGTATCTTCCTGGTCGGCGCCTACCAGGAAATCCTCGGTGACATGCACAACCTGTTCGGTGACACCGACTCGGTGAACATCTATCAGCGTGAAGACGGTTCGGTGTACAGCGCCGGGATCGAGACCCACGACACCATTGAAGACATGCTGCGTTATGTGCACTTGTCGCCGGAGGAGTTGATGACCCATTACCGTGACAAGTGCGCGAGCGCGAAGATCAGTGCCAGCGAGCGCACGCAGTTTCTGGATGCGTTGCGCTTGGGCCTGACGCGTTCGTCTTACCTGTCCTCCTAAGCACCCATCCTTGTAGGAGCGAGCTTGCTCGCGAAAAACGTTCAGGCAACACGGGCATCCAGACAGCCCATGTCATCGTTGACGATCTTCGCGAGCAAGCTCGCTCCTACAGTGACGGTGACGGTGACAGTGACAGTGACAGTGAGGGGGGCTTATGCCAGCCACTGATTCTGTCGGTTCAAACGCCAGGCAATCGTCCAAAGCGTAAGACTGCGCACGGCCATGAACAGCAGGAAGCTGATCCACAGGCCGTGGTTGCCGTAGCCCTGCAACAGCCAGGCGAATGGCAGCAGGATCAGCACCGTCAGCAGCATGCCATTGCGCATTTCCCGCGCGCGCGTGGCGCCGATGAACAGCCCGTCCAGCAGATAACTCCACACCGCAATCAACGGCAGCACCGCCAGGTATGGCAGGTAGATGTCGGCGGTTTCGCGCACGCTGGGAATGTCGGTCTGCATGGCGATGAACAGGTGGCCGGCGAAGGTGAAGAGCAGGGCGAAACCGACGCTGGCGATCAGCGACCAACCGCAGGCGACCACTAATGAGCGGCGCAACGCCTGACGGTCGTGCGCGCCAATGGCATGGCCGCACAGGGCTTCGACCGCATGGGCCAGGCCGTCCAGGGCGTGGGCCGTCAGCAGTAGGCCGTTGAGCAACAGCGCGTTGGCGGCCACGGTGGCGTCGCCCAGGCGTGCGCCTTGCACCGTGATCATGAAAAACACCGACTGCAATGCCAGGCTGCGGATAAAAATATCGCGGTTCACCGCCAGCAGCGGGCGCCAGCTGTGCCAGCGTTGCAAGGCGACCCAGGCGATATGCCCGGGGTAGGCGCGCAGGGCTTTTTGCGTGAGGGCCAGGCCGAGCAGGGCGCCGGTCCATTCGGCGATCACCGAGGCGCGTGCGGAGCCGACGACGCCCCAATCCAGGCCGAGGACGAACCACAGGTTGAGGGCGATGTTGACCAGGTTGGTGGTCAGCAGGATCGCCAGCGGTGCGCGGGCGTTTTGCGTGCCGAGGAACCAGCCGACCAAGGCATAGCTGGCCAACGCGGCGGGCAGGCCGAACAGGCGGGTGTGGAAGAACTCGCGGGTCAGTTGATTGAGTTCGGGGGAGGGCTGCATCCATTCCAGGGCCAGGTGGCTCAGCGGGATGCCCACTGTACCGAGCAACATCGCCAGGCCCAGCGCCAGCAACAGACCTTGCAGCAGGATTTGCCGCAGCGCCGCGCCATCGTTGCGCCCGGCGGCCTGGGCGGCGAAACCGGTGGAGCCCATGCGCAGAAACCCCATGGCCCAGGCCAGGAAGGTATACAGGCTGGCCCCGACCGCCACGGCGCCCAGTTGGTGGGCGTGGGGCAGGTGGCCGATGACCATGCTGTCGACCAGGGCCACCAGCGGTACCGAGATGTTCGACAGGATCATTGGCGCGGCCAGGGCCCAGACGCGGCGGTGGGTGGGGCGGTGGCGCCAGTCGGTCAGTAAGGTGGACATGCAGGCTCCTTGGGGGAGCGGCATTGTAACTGTCCCCCCAGCACGCCGCAGAACCAATGTGGAATGGGGGGTTAAATGTGGGAGGGGGGCAAATGTGAGGAGGGCCAAATGTGAGGAGGACCAAATGTGGGAGGGCCAAATATGAGGAGGACCAAATGTGGGAGGGGGCTTGCCCCCGATTGCAGTGGATCAGCTACAAATAAGCTGACTGACTCACCGCCATCGGGGGCAAGCCCCCTCCCACATTTGGCCTCATTCCACATTTAGCTCTCATTCCACATTTGGCCTCATTCCACATTTAGCTCTCATTCCACATTTAGTCCCCCATTCCACATTTTGATCTTCAGTGATTTTGATCTTTTGTGATTTTGATCTTTTGTGTTTGTGGGATTTGGCTTGGATCGCGTGACGCGAAGAACCAAACTGCCCTCCGTCGGTCAATGTGACCAGCGCCACATCGGCTTGGCTGGCGCTGATATATAGTTCATCCCTCGGTTCCCTCTGACGACGAGTGCCCCATGCTTAACAAAGGACTGTTCCTGGCTTGTGCGCTGGCCCTGCTGAGCGCCTGCGATTCTTCCGATAAACCGACTGCGCCGAGCGCGCCGGCAGCCGCGAGCAGCGTGGCGCCGAAGCCGGCCAAGGCGGCGGTGGATGTGGCGGCGCTGAAGCAGCGCTATGCCGGGCGTGAGCTGAGTGTGGTGGACGTGTCCGAGGTGCAGTTGGACGGCGCCAGCACCTTGTCGGTGAGTTTTTCCGTGCCGTTGGACCCGGAGCAGAAATTCGCCGACAAGCTGCATCTGGTGGACAGCAAGTCGGGCAAGGTCGACGGCGCCTGGGAGCTGTCGGATAACCTGATGGAGTTGCGCCTGCGCCACCTGGAGCCGCAGCGCAAGTTGGTGCTGACGGTCGACCCCGGCGTGCGCGCGGTGAACAACAACCTGCTGCCCGCCGAGTACGTCGCCCGCCTGGAAACCCGTGACCTGCAAGCCACCGTCGGCTTCGCCAGCCGTGGCACGCTGTTGCCCACGCGGCTGGCCGAGGGGTTGCCGGTGATTGCGCTGAATGTCGACAAGATCGATGTCGAATTCTTCCGGATCAAGCCCGAATCCCTGCCATCGTTCCTCGCCCAGTGGGGGCGCAATACCAGCCTGCAAAGCTATGAGTCCCGCGAGCTGCTGCCGCTGGCCGATCTGGTCTACGGCGGCCGCTTCGACCTGAACCCGGCGCGCAATACCCGCGAAACCTTGTTGCTGCCGATCGCCGGCCTCAAGCAATTGCAGCAGCCGGGCGTATACCTGGCGGTGATGCGGGCGTCGGGCACCTACAACTATTCGCAACCGGCCACGCTGTTCACCTTGAGTGATATCGGCCTGTCGGTTCACCGCTACGCCAATCGCCTGGATGTGTTTACCCAGGCGTTGGACGGTGGCAAGGCGCTGGATGGCGTCGACCTCGAAGTGCTCGACGCCGAGGGTCGGGTGGTGGGCCAAGGCAAGACCGAGCAGGGCGGTCACGCCGAATTGCCGTTGCCGAAAAAGGCCCAGGTGCTGCTGGCCAAGCAGGGCGAACAAACCAGCCTGTTGCGCCTGGACAGCGCCGCGCTCGATCTGGCGGAGTTCGATATCGGCGGCCAACCGTCGCACCCGCTGCAGTTCTTTGTGTTCGGCCCACGCGATCTGTATCGCCCTGGCGAAACCGTGCTGCTTAACGCCTTGCTGCGCGACAAGGACGGCAACGCGGTCAAGCCGCAGCCAGTGAGCGTCGAAGTGCGCCGCCCGGATGAGCAGGTCAGCCGCAAATTCGTCTGGGACGCCGACGCCTCCGGCCTCTATCAATATCAACTGCAATTGGCCGGCGAAGCGCCGACCGGGCGTTGGCAGCTGGTGTTCGACCTGGGCGACGGCAAGCCGCAGTTGTACGAGTTCCTCGTCGAAGACTTCCTGCCCGAGCGCCTGGCGCTCGAACTCAAGGGCAGCGACACGGCATTGAGCCCGGCGGATAACCCGGTCATTCAGGTCAACGGCCGCTACCTCTACGGCGCGCCGGCGTCGGGCAACCGGGTCAGCGGGCAGGTGTATGTGCGTCCGCTGCGCGAGGCGGTGGAATCGCTGCCGGGTTACCAGTTCGGCTCCGTCACCGAAGAAGAGCTGAGCCAGGATTTCGAACTGGATGAAAGCGTGCTCGACGCCAAGGGCCAGGAAGCCCTGACCCTGGAAAGCAAATGGGCCGACGCCAAGTCGCCGCTGCAACTGATCGTGCAAGCCAGCCTGCATGAGTCGGGCGGGCGGCCGATCACCCGGCGCCTGGTGCAGCCGATCTGGCCGGCCGAGCAGTTACCGGGCCTGCGCGGGCTGTTTGACGGCAAGGAAACCAACGGCGACGGCCCGGCGGAATTCGAAGTGCTGCTGGCCAACCAGGACGGGCAGAAACTCGCCGCGAAAAACCTCAAGGTCCGCCTGGTGCGCGAGCGCCGTGACTACTACTGGAATTACTCGGACAGCGACGGCTGGAGCTACCACTACAACGAGAAATTCCTCAACCTCGACGAACAGAGCCTGGACATCAAGGCCGGCGACACCGCCAAAGTCAGCTTCCAGGTGGAGTGGGGCCCGTACCGCGTCGAGGTCGAAGACCCGCAGACCGGGCTGGTCAGCAGCCTGCGCTTCTGGGCCGGCTACCGGGCCCAGGACAACACCGAAGGCGGCGCCGTGCGCCCCGATCAGGTCAAGCTGGCGCTGGACAAACCCGCCTATGGCGACGGCGATACCGCCAACGTCACGGTGACGCCGCCGGCGGCCGGTAAAGGCTACCTGCTGGTCGAGTCCGCCGAGGGGCCGCTGTGGTGGCAGGCAATCGATGTGCCGGCCGAGGGCAAAAGCTTCGCCGTGAAACTCGACCCGAAATGGGCGCGCCATGACCTCTACGTCAGCGCCCTGGTGATCCGCCCCGGCGAGCGCAAAGCCAACATCACCCCCAAACGGGCGGTGGGCCTGCTGCACCTGCCGCTGGATCGCACCCAGCGCAAACTGGGGCTGACCCTCACCGCGCCGGAAAAAATGCGCCCCAAACAAGCGCTGACGGTGAAAGTTACCGCGAAAAATGCCGACGGCAGCGTGCCCAAGCAGGTGCATGTGCTGGTGGCGGCGGTGGACGTGGGCATCCTCAATATCACCGAATACCCGACACCCGATCCGTACTCCAGCCTGTTCGGCCGCAAGTCGTATGGCGTGGACCAGTTCGACATCTATGGTCAACTGATCGAAGCCGGCCAGGGCCGCCTGGCGAGCCTGGCCTTCGGCGGTGACGCCGCATTGGCCAAGGGCGGCAAACGCCCGGACACCAGCGTGACCATCGTCGCCCTGCAAAGCGCACCGGTGACGTTGAACGCGCAGGGCGAGGGTGAAGTCAGCGTCAATATCCCCGATTTCAACGGCGAATTGCGCCTGATGGCCCAGGCCTGGAGCGATGACCGCTACGGCATGGCTGAAGCCAAAACCGTGATCGCCGCACCGCTGATTGCCGAACTGTCGGCGCCGCGCTTCCTCGCGGGCGGCGACCAGACCAGCTTGGCGCTGGACCTGTCCAACCTGTCGGGCAAGGCGCAAAAGCTCGACGTGCAACTGAGCGCCGAAGGGCAACTGGAACTGGTCGACGGCGCCGCGCAATCGCTTGAACTGAAACAGGGCCAGCGCACCACGCTGCGCGTCCCGGTGAAAGCCTGGGGCGGTCTGGGGCAGGGCAAGCTCAAGGTCACGGTGAATGGCCTGGACCTGCCCGGTGAAAACCTGCCGCCGTTCAGCCGCGAATGGACCTTGGGCGTGCGCCCGGCCTATCCGGCCTTGCTCAAGCACTATCGTGCGGTGCTCAAGGAGCAGCCGTGGAGCTTGCCGGCGGGGGCGCTCGATCAATTCGACAGCGCGGGGCGCGAGGCGTTGTTGAGCCTGTCGAGCCGGCCGCCGTTGAACCTCGGCGCGCAAATCAGTGCGCTCAAGGCGTACCCCTACGGTTGCCTGGAGCAGACCGCCAGCGGCCTGTACCCGTCGCTGTATGCCGACGATGCCTTGCTCAAGCGCCTGGGCATCAAGGGTGAGCCGGACACCGAGCGCAAACGCAAGATCGAGCTGGGCATCGAACGCCTGCTGGGCATGCAGCGCTACAACGGCAGCTTTGGCTTGTGGGGCGCCGATGGCGAAGAGGAATACTGGCTGACTGCCTATGTCACCGACTTCCTGCTGCGCGCCCGCGACCAGGGCTTCGCCGTGCCGCCGCAAGCCTTGAAGAAAGCCAGTGAGCGTCTGCTGCGGTATGTGCAGGAGCGCAACCTGATCGAAGTCGATTACAGCGACAACGCCGAGCACACCCGCTTCGCTGTGCAGGCCTACGCCGGCCTGGTACTGGCGCGCAGTCAGCAGGCGCCGTTGGGCGCGTTGCGCAGTCTGTTCGAGCGGCGCAGCGATGCGCGCTCCGGGTTGCCGCTGGTGCAACTGGCCATCGCCTTGCAGAAGATGGGCGACCAGCCGCGCGCCGATCAAGCCTTGCTCGCAGGGCTGGCGGCGCAGCGCAATGCCAAGGAATGGCTGGCCGACTACGGCAGCCCGCTGCGCGACCAGGCGATGATCCTGGCGTTGCTCGAAGAAAACGACCTGGCCAAGGGCAAGCGTGAAGAGCGCTTGTTCACCTTGTCGGATCAGTTGGCGGCCAGCCCGTACCTGTCGACCCAGGAACGCAACTCGCTGTTCCTGGCCGGGCGCCTCGGGTTCGCCCAGCCCGAGTCGAATTGGCAGGTGTCGCTCACCGGCAGCGGCGGCGTGCGCGAATTGAATAATCAACAGTCGACGCTGGCGTTGACGGGCGCGCTGCTGTCCAGCGACCTGAGCCTGCGCAATCAGGGCGAGACGCCGGTGTACCAGCAGTTGACGATCTCGGGTTATCCACAAGTGCCACCGGCCGCTGGCGGCGACAACCTGAGCATCCGCCGCGAATACCTGGGCATGAACGGCCAGCCGCTGAACCTGCGTAGCCTCAACAGCGGCGACCTGGTGCTGGTGCATCTGGCGGTCAGCGCCAAGCAGCGTGTACCGGATGCCCTGGTGGTGGACCTGCTGCCGGCAGGCCTGGAGCTGGAAAACCAGAACCTCGCGCAAAGCGCCGCAAGCCTGGAAAACGCCAGCAGCCAGGTGAAGGAATGGCGCGAGTCGATGCAGAACGCCTCGCTCAAGCATCAGGAGTTTCGTGATGACCGCTACGTGGCGGCGATGAACCTGGATGGCTATGGCACCACGCACTTGTTGTATCTGGCGCGGGCGGTGACGCCGGGGACGTATCGGGTGCCGCCGCCGCAGGTGGAGTCGATGTATCGGCCGAACTGGCAGGCGGTGGGTGAGACGCCGGCTGACTTGGTGATCAAGGGGCGTTGAAAGCTCGATGTGGAATGGGGGCTAAATGTGGGAGGGGGCTTGCCCCCGATGGCGGTGGGTCAGTCACCTGATGCATTGACTGAAATACAGCTATCGGGGGCAAGCCCCCTCCTACAGGGATTGGTGGTGTTTTTTTGGGGTTAGTGGACTACCCAGCTGAGTAGCCACAGGCCGAGCATCAGCCAGATGATGCCCATGATGATCGATGCGCGCATGAAGGCGCGTACCGCCGAGTACAGCAGCATCAGGCCGAGGATCAGGGTAATGATGCTGATGATGGAAGTGTCCATGCCCAAGGTACGCGACAGGCCATCGATAAAGTTGCCACCGGCGTGGGTCAAGGCACCGAAGATGCCGCTGAGGCCGTCGACGATAAAACGGATGACGGAACCGAGCGCCTGGCCCAACCATTCGAAGAAGCTTTCTACCTGCATGTGTGTGTCCTGATGAGAAGGTGGGCGTGTCTGTGCCTTTGGTTGTTATTGCGACAGGCTAGTTCCCTACAAGCATAGAGGTTTGCCCGTTTGAGTTTGCGTTTAGTTGCTCGCTGGACCCTCGCGAGCCTGCTCCTGATGATTGCCCTGCTGTGGTTGGCCGACCGCATCTGGCCCCTGCCGCTGCCCAAGGACGACCTGGCGCGGGTGGTGCTGGCCGAGGATGGCACGCCGTTGTGGCGGTTTGCCGATGCCAATGGCGTGTGGCGTTACCCGGTGCAAACCGCTGAGGTGTCGCCGTATTACCTCGATGCGTTGCTCACCTACGAGGACCGTTGGTTCTACCAGCACCCCGGCGTAAACCCGTTCGCGCTGGCGCGGGCGACGTGGCAGAACCTGACCGGTGCGCGGGTGGTGTCGGGCGGTAGCACCTTGTCGATGCAGGTCGCCCGTTTGCTCGATCCCCACTCGCGCACGTTCCACGGCAAGCTGCGCCAGCTGTGGCGCACTGCGCAGTTGGAATGGCATTTGTCCAAGGCCGAGATTCTCAACCTGTACCTGAACCGCGCGCCGTTTGGCGGCACCTTGCAAGGCGTGGCGGCGGCCAGTTGGGCGTATCTGGGCAAGTCGCCGGCGCAACTGACCCACGCCGAAGCCGCCTTGCTCGCGGTGTTGCCCCAGGCGCCGAGTCGCCTGCGCCCCGACCGCCACCCCCAGCGCGCCCAGGAAGCGCGGGACAAGGTGCTGCGCCGCCTCGGCGAGTTCCAGGTATGGCCGTCATCGGCAGTCGCCGAAGCGCTGGAAGAACCGTTGCTGCTCGCGCCGCGCCTGGAGCCCAGCCTGGCGCCCTTGCTCGCCCGTCGCCTGAACCGCCCCGACAGCCCGCCGCTGATCCGCACCACCCTGGACGCCACCCTGCAACGCCGTCTCGAAGACCTGCTGCTGGGCTGGCGCGCGCGTTTGCCGGAATACACCTCGGCGGCGATCCTGGTGGTGGAGGAAGACAGCATGGCCGTGCGCGCCTACCTCGGCTCGGTGGACATCAATGATGCCAAGCGCTTCGGCCATGTGGACATGATCAGCGCCCTGCGTTCGCCGGGCTCGACCCTCAAGCCCTTCCTGTATGGCATGGCCCTGGACGACGGGCTGATTCACTCCGAGTCACTGTTGCAGGATGTGCCCAGGCGCTATGGCGATTACCGGCCGGGCAACTTCTCCATGGGCTTTACCGGCGCGGTGCCGGCGAGCACGGCGTTGTCCAGTTCGCTCAACCTGCCGGCGGTGCAGTTGCTGGAAGCCTACGGGCCGAAGCGCTTCGCCGCGCAGATGCGTATCGGCGGGGTGCCGCTGGCGCTGCCGGCGTTGGCCGAGCCGAACCTGGCGCTGATCCTGGGCGGCGCGGGCAGTCGCCTGGAAGATCTGGTGAGCGGCTACAGCGCTTTCGCTCGCGACGGCAGGAGCGCCACGATTCGATTACAGCCGGACGATACGCTTAGAGAACGGCCTTTACTGTCGCCAGGGTCCGCCTGGATTGTGCGGCGTATCCTCAGCGGCCAGGCGCGGCCCGACCGCGACCCGCGTGCTGAACTGGTGCAGCGCCCGGTGCTGGCCTGGAAAACCGGCACCAGCTACGGGTTCCGCGATGCTTGGGCGATCGGCGTGGGGCCGCGCTATTTGATCGGCGTGTGGATCGGCCGCCCCGACGGCACGCCAGTGCCGGGGCAGTTCGGCTTGGCCTCGGCTGCGCCCTTGATGTTGCAGGTACACGATGTGTTGACCAACCGCGACAGCCAGCGTGGCATCAGCGCGCCGGTCAAACCGGTGCCGGCAAACGTCGGCGTGGCGGCGATCTGCTGGCCGCTGGGCCAGCCCATGAGCCGCAGCGATCCGAATTGCCGGCGCCAGCGTTTCGCCTGGACGCTGGACAACACCACACCGCCGACCTTGCTGGCACTGGATCAACCGCTGGGTGTGGGCTTGATGGAAAGCGTCTGGGTCAACCCCAAGGGTTTGAGGGTGGACGCCCATTGCCCGGGCGCGCAGTTGCAGAACATTGCCCTGTGGCCCGCGCCGTTGGAACCCTGGCTACCGCGGGCCGAACGCCGCGACGCACGCTTGCCGGCCGCGGACCCCGATTGTCCGCCGCCGGCCCTGGCGGCGTCCTCGCCGTTGTCGATCGTCGGCGTGCGCGAAGGCGATCAGCTGCGCCTGCCCGCTGCCAGCCAACAGGCGCTGCGTCTGAAGATCTCGGCGCTGGGCGGCAGCGGCCGGCGCTGGTGGTTCCTCAACGGTGCGCCGTTGGGCGACAGCGCCAACCAGGACAGCATCAACGCCAGTTTCGAGCAATTGGGCCGCTACCAGCTCAGCGTTCTCGACGAGGCCGGCCAAACCGCCCGAATCGAATTCAGCGTCGTCGACTAGACCTCATTACCGCCAAACCAGCCCCCACATTCTGATTTGCGAATCCATTCAAATGTGGGAGCAGGCTTGCCTGCGATAGCGCCCTAAAGTCCATCCCCCGGATTCACTTGCCTTCATCCCTGATCCCCCCGAAGCTATACCCCTTCAGGAGCCCCTCATGAACCTCGAACACCTCACCGAACGCCTGCATCGCATCCGCGATACCAACGATTGGAAACAATTCCACAGCCCGAAAAACCTGGCCATGGCCGCCAGCGTGGAAATGGCCGAGTTGGTGGAAATCTTCCAATGGCTCACCGAAGACCAGTCGCGCCAGTTACCCGCCGACACACTCGCCCATGCCGGCCAGGAAGTCGGCGATATCGTGCTGTACCTGCTGTTGCTGTGCAGCGAGTTGGGCCTGGACATGAACGAGGTGGTGCGCGCCAAGCTGGCCGACAGCGAACGGCGGTTTATCCATGAGTGATCGTCACTTCGACCAACTGGCCACGCGTTTTGCCGAGAAGATCTACGGCGGCGCCAAGGGCGCGATTCGCCTGGCGGTGTTGCAGGCCGACCTCACCGAAGCCCTGCCGCAACGGCCGTTGCGTGTGCTGGATATCGGCGCGGGCCTGGGGCACATGTCGCTGTGGCTGGCCGAGCGCGGGCATCAGGTGACCCTGGCCGAACCCGCCGAGCCGATGCTGAGCGGTGCGCGCCAACGCTTCGCCGAGGCCGGGCAGAGCGCGACCTTCATCCATGCGCCCTGGCAAGACCTGCTCGGCCAACTCACCGAACCCTACGATGTGGTGCTGTGCCACGCGGTCCTCGAATGGCTGGCCGAACCCCACGCTATCCTGCCCGTGCTGCACCAGTTGACGGTGCCTGGCGGCTGGCTGTCCCTGGCGTTCTACAATCGTGATGCGCTGATTTACCGCAACCTGCTCAAAGGCCACTTCCGCAAAATGCGCAAGAACGACATGGCCGGCGAAAAACAGAGCCTGACCCCGCAGCAGCCGCTCGACCCGCGAGAGCTGGCGGCGCAACTCGAGGGGCTTTGGCAGGTCGAAAGCCAGAGCGGCGTGCGGGTGTTCCACGATTATATGCCGGTGGAATTCCAGGCCCGCGTGGCGTTGCAGGATGTGCTGGAGATGGAGCTCGCCCATCGTCGTCACCCAAGCTTTGCCGGACTTGGGCGTTATTTGCACTGGATCTGCCGTCCGGTTTAAGCGGCCCAGTCAGTGGAGGTCGAAATGCGTCGTTTCGGGTTAATCCTGTTGTCCCTTGGGCTGGGCGCCTGCTCCAGCCCCAATCCCTACGTGGCCACCTCGGCGCCGATGCCGCCGGCTCCGGCCCAGGCGGCCAGGACCTTTGATGCCAGCGCCTACCCCGCGCCAGTGCGTGACTACGGCGCCTACCGCATTTGGGCCTGGCGCAACGGCCAGTTGCCAGCGGGCACGGCCTGGGCGGACTCGGCGCAGATTGCCGAAGCGGTCAGCGGCGCCCTCGACCAGCGAGGCTTGCGCCCCCTGCACGACAACCGCGCGCCCGACCTGCTGGTGAGCGCCGACGTGCATCTGGAGAAGCGCCTCAAGCAGGTCCAGGATGACTACGGCTATGGGTACGGTGGCTACAATCGTTATGGCAATGGCTACGGCATGTACAACTCGGCGCCGATCGTGCGTACCTATGAAGTTCAGGTCGTGGTGGTGCGGGTCAATCTGTTCGATGCACGCAGCGGTCAGCCGGTGTGGAGCGCCAGCGCCGAAACCGGCAGCCAGGGCAGCCTCAGTGAGCGAGCGGATGCGTTGCGCAAGGCTGTGCAAAAGGCAATGACGGCGTATCCTCCCAGTTAACAGCTATTCTCATTTAATGCCCGGGTCGCTCGTTGGAGAACCATCATGTTTGGACGTATCGCAACGCTCGCTTTGGTCGTGCTGCTGGGCGGTTGCCAGACCAGCCAGGTCAACCACGATTTTGATGCCAGCCGGGACTTCGGCGCCTACCGCAGCTGGGCCTGGAAAGACCCGGCGCTGCAATACCGTCCCGATGATCCGCGGATCAAGAGCGACCTCACCGAACAACGTATCCGCCAGGCCGTCGGTGAACAACTCGACCAACGCGGCCTGCGCCCTGCGGCGGCGGGCACCCGGGCGGACCTGAATGCGCAGGCCTACCTGATCGTCGAAGACCGCCAGCAACAAGTCAGCACCAACTACGGCGGCGCCTGGGGCGGGCCGTGGAATGGCTACTGGGGCGCGCCGATGTACAACGAAACGCGCAACATCACCTACAAGGTGGCGACTATCCAGATCGACCTGCTCGACGGCAAGGACGGCAAACTCGTCTGGCGCGGCAGCGACGAGCAGATCATGGCCAGCTCGCCCGAGCCGCAGGATCGCAGCAACGCCATCCGCAAGACGATCGCGCGAATCCTTTCCAGCTACCCGCCGCGCTGACACGCTGTTGCCCCGAGAGAGATGAGCGGCCGGTTTCAGCCAATCGGCTGCCACCGGCCGACCATGTGCTCAATCTCCCCCGCGCCTTTCAACCACAACTGACCACTGGAACCGGCGACGCTGGCGTGCAGAGTGACCTCGCTGGGCAGGCGCACCGGTTTCTTGAATTCGACCTCTATTTCGATATTCGCCGCGGGCAGGTGCTCGCCGAGGGCGGCGAGGGTGCGCGCCTTGTTCCACAGGCCGTGGGCGATGGCTTGGGGGAAACCGAATAGTCTGGCGGTCAGGGCGCTCAAGTGGATCGGGTTGTAGTCGCCGGACACCCGGGCGTAACGACGGCCGATATCGGCCGGGGCTTTCCAGCGGGTCAGTTCGCTGACCTGGGTGGGCGTGGGCAAGGCGTCGTCCGCCGCTGCGCCGTCGAGCTTCACGCCACGGCAGAGCATGCGGCTCTGCGCTTCCCACAGCAGGCCGAGGGCATCTTCGGCGGTGGTCACCAGCTCAAACGTCGCGCCCTTGGCGTGGGGTTTGAGATGGTGTGCGTGGACGGCGATGGTCAGCTCACTCACCGCCCCCAAGGGCCGATACACACGGATGCGATTGCGCAGGTGGACCAGCCCCAACAACGGGAACGGAAACGATGGCGCCGTCAGCAGTTTTAACTGCAGGCCGAACGCCAGCACCTGCGGATACGTCGCCGGCAGCATCGGGCTGTCGGCAAAGCCACACACGTGGCGATACGCTGCCACCTGCTCGGGGTTGACGCTCACGCGGCAGCGAAACCCGTGCTCGGGCAAATGGCTGCCGGTGATCCTGCGCTTGAGCGCCGCGCGCCAGTACAACGGCATAAGCTGCGGCGGGTGGTCCAGGGTGGTCCAGTCCATGCTTACGCTCCCAGTACACTTTGCCCACACACACGCAGTGCCTGGCCGCTGACCGCGCCGGAACCCGGCTGACCGAGCCAGGCGACCGCTTCGGCGACGTCCTGCGGCAAGCCGCCCTGGCCCAGGGAGCTCATGCGGCGCCCGGCCTCACGCAGGGCGAAGGGGATATGCGCGGTCATCTGGGTTTCGATAAAACCGGGAGCCACGGCGTTGATGCTGATCCCCCGCGCTTTCAACAGCGGCGCCCAGGCCTGGGCCAAACCGATCAACCCGGCCTTGCTCGCGGCATAGTTGGTTTGCCCGCGGTTGCCGGCAATCCCGCTGATGGAGGCCAGCAGCACCACGCGTGCGTTGTCGTGCAGGGTGCCGCTGTCGAGCAGGGCCTTGGTCAGCACTTGCGGCGCATTGAGGTTGACCGCCAGCACGGCGTCCCAGTATTCCGGGGTCATGTTGGCGAGGGTTTTGTCGCGGGTGATGCCGGCGTTATGGACGAGGATGTCGAGGCCGTCCGGCAGTTGTTCGATCAACTGGCGGGCGGCGTCTTCGGCACAGATGTCCAGCACGATGCTGCGCCCTCCCAGGCGCGCCGCCAGGGCTTCGAGGTCAGCCTTGGCCTGGGGCACGTCCAGCAGAATTACCTCGGCGCCGTCGCGGGCGAGGGTTTCGGCGATGGCGGCGCCAATGCCGCGCGCCGCGCCGGTGACCAGCGCCTTGCGCGCGGCAAGCGGGCGGGTCCAGTCTTCGACGGGGGTGGCGCAGGCTTCCAGGCGAATCACCTGGCCCGAGATGTAGGCACTTTTGGGCGACAGGAAAAACCGCAACGCCCCTTCCAACTGGTCCTCGGCACCTTGGCCGACCGACAGCAATTGCAATACGCCGCCGTTGCGCAGTTCTTTGGCCAGGGAGCGGCTGAACCCTTCGAGGGCGCGCTGGGCGCTGGCGGCGAACGGGTCGCTGAGACTTTCCGGCGCGCGGCCGAGGATCACCAGGTGCGCGCTGTGATCGAGGTTTTTCAGCAGGGGCTGAAAGAACTCGCGCAATTGCTTGAGCTGGTCGGTGTGTTGCAAGTCGCTGGCGTCGAACACCAGCGCCTTGAGCTTGGGGCCATGCCCGGGAATCCAGGCCGGGGCTTCCAGCGGCCCGGCGCCGTAGCTATAAATGGCCTCGGTGAGTTTGTGCGCAAACGCCAGCACCTTGGCCGCCAGCGCCCCGCCGCCGAGCAGCAGCGCGCCGTCGACCGGGCGCAGACGCCCGGCTTGCCAGCGCTCCAGGCGTACCGGTGACGGCAGGCCAATGGCGGCGACCAGGCGATGGCCGAGGCTTGAGTTGGCGAAGTCGATATAACGGTCAGACATGGAACGCTCTCCAAAGGCTGGGGTTCAAAGGGTTGACCACCTCGCGGCGGCAGTCGTTCGATTGAGCCTAGGCTAGTCTGAACGACTTACCCCACAACCGACAGGGAGCTTTCCATGACTCAATTGCGCCGTGTAGCGATCATTGGCGGTAATCGCATTCCTTTCGCCCGCTCCAATGGCCCGTATGCCACGGCGAGCAACCAGGCGATGCTGACGGCGACCCTCGAAGGCCTGATCGAGCGCTACAACCTGCACGGCCTGCGCCTGGGCGAGGTGGTCGCCGGCGCGGTGCTCAAGCATTCGCGCGACTTCAACCTGACCCGCGAATGCGTGCTGGGTTCGCGCCTGTCGCCGCAAACCCCGGCCTATGACATTCAGCAGGCCTGCGGCACCGGGCTGGAGGCGGCGTTGCTGGTGGCCAACAAGATTGCCCTGGGCCAGATCGAATGCGGGATTGCCGGTGGGGTGGACACCACGTCCGACGCACCGATCGGGGTGAACGAAGGGCTGCGCAAGATTCTGCTGCAGGCCAACCGCAGCCAATCCTTGGCGGACAAACTAAAACTTTTGTTACAACTCCGTCCCCATCACCTCAAACCCGAGCTGCCGCGCAATGGCGAACCCCGCACCGGTTTATCCATGGGCCAGCACTGTGAGCTGATGGCGCAGACCTGGCAGATTCCGCGCGCCGAGCAAGACCAGCTCGCCCTGGAGAGCCACCAGAAAATGGCCGCGGCCTACGCCGAAGGCTGGCACAACGATTTGCTCACCCCGTTTCTGGGCCTGACCCGCGACCACAACCTGCGCCCCGACCTGACCCTGGAAAAACTCGCCGGCCTCAAGCCCGCCTTCGAGCGCAGCGCCAAAGGCACGCTCACCGCTGGCAACTCCACGCCGCTGACGGACGGCGCCTCCCTGGTGTTGCTCGGCAGCGAAGCCTGGGCCAGGGAGCGCGGCTTGCCGATCCTGGCTTACCTGCGCGACGGCGAAGCGGCGGCGGTGGATTTCGTCAACGGCGCCGAAGGCCTGTTGATGGCGCCGGTGTACGCCGTGCCGCGTTTGCTGGCGAGGAATGGCCTGACACTGCAGGACTTCGATTACTACGAGATCCACGAAGCATTCGCTGCCCAAGTGTTGTGCACGCTCAAGGCCTGGGAAGATGCGGACTACTGCAAGACGCACCTGGGGCTGGACGCGCCGCTGGGTTCGATCGACCGCAGCCGCCTCAACGTCAAGGGCAGTTCCCTGGCCGCCGGCCATCCGTTTGCCGCGACGGGCGGGCGTATCGTCGCCAACCTGGCCAAGCTGTTGGACGTCGCGGGCAAGGGGCGCGGGCTGATTTCAATCTGTGCCGCCGGAGGGCAGGGCGTGACAGCGATCATTGAACGCTGAATTGCGTGGAAAACTGGCATATTGGATGCATTCTTCGGTGGTCAAAGCTCGGTAGCCCCTCCCCGAGGCGAGCCGATTGCCGTATAACGAGTGCCATACGCGTGTTTGGTAATAAAGGACCCACAATAAAAGCTGATGAAGACTCCTAAACGCATTGAACCCCTGATCGAAGACGGTCTGGTCGACGAAGTGCTGCGCCCACTCATGAGTGGTAAAGAAGCAGCTGTTTATGTGGTGCGCTGCG
Organism: Pseudomonas sp. Pse79; assembly: GCF_024519615.1. Taxonomy (NCBI): domain Bacteria; kingdom Pseudomonadati; phylum Pseudomonadota; class Gammaproteobacteria; order Pseudomonadales; family Pseudomonadaceae; genus Pseudomonas; species Pseudomonas sp. Pse79. The sequence continues at coordinate 22,943 of NZ_JALJRR010000031.1, read as the reverse complement.
GCAACGAATTGCGTTGCGCCAAGGTTTACAAGGAGGCGAACAAACGAAGTTTTCGTCAAGCGTCCGAATACCAGGAAGGCCGAAAGGTCCGTAACAGCCGGCAGGCCCGGGCCATGGCTAAGGGTTCCAAATTCGGTAAGAAAGAAACCGAAGATGCTTGGCAGAACGCCGAAGTCGCGGCGTTGTTCCGCCTGGCCGGCGCGGGCGTTCGCGTGCCCAAACCGTATGACTTCCTTGAAGGCGTGCTGTTGATGGAGCTGGTGGCCGACGAGTACGGCGATGCGGCGCCGCGCCTGAACGACGTGGTGCTGGAGCCGGACCAGGCGCGCGAGTACCACGCGTTCCTGATCTCCCAGATCGTGCTGATGTTGTGTACCGGCCTGGTGCATGGTGACCTGTCGGAGTTCAACGTACTGCTCACGCCGACCGGCCCGGTGATCATCGACCTGCCTCAGGCGGTGGATGCGGCGGGCAACAACCACGCGTTCAACATGCTGGAGCGGGATGTGGGCAACATGGCTTCCTACTTCGGGCGCTTTGCCCCGGAGCTGAAGAAGACCAAGTACGCCAAGGAAATGTGGGCGCTGTACGAAGCCGGCACCTTGCACCCGGCCAGCATCTTGACCGGCGAGTTCGACGAACCGGAAGAACTCGCCGACGTGGGCGGCGTGATCCGCGAGATCGAAGCGGCGCGACTGGACGAAGAGCGGCGCCAGGCGGCTCGCGCGGCGGATGATGCGCCACCGAGCAAAACGCCTGACGAACCACCGCCACCGCCTTGGATGCAGTGACCCCCAAGCTGTTGTCGATCTAAACAGTGTGGAAGTGATCTTCAAACAATTGGAGATCTAAAAAGTGTAGAAGTGATCTTCAGGTAATTGGAGATCTAAATGTGGGAGGGGGCTTGCCCCCGATAGCGCCGTGTCAGTCGATACTTATATTGACTGATCCACCGCTATCGGGGGCAAGCCCCCTCCCACATTGGTTTTGTGTACACCCCTTACCCCCTTCAGGCGCAGCAACCTCCCGACGCGTGGAAGTGATCTTCAGGCAATAGAAGATCTAAGAATGTGGGAATGATCTTCAGGTAATTGGAGATCTAAAAATGTGGGAGGGGGCAAGCCCCCTCCCACATTGGTTTCGTGTACCCCCCTTACCCCCTTCAGGCGCAGCAACCTCCCGACGTGCGGAAGTGATCTTCAGGCAATTGAAGATCTAAAAATGTGGGAGGGGGCTTGCCCCCGATAGCGCCATGTCAGTCGATACGTATATTGACTGATCCACCGCTATCGGGGGCAAGCCCCCTCCCACATTGGTTTTGTG
>NZ_JALJRR010000031.1:0-21613 GCF_024519615.1 Pseudomonas sp. Pse79 | reverse complement strand
CGTATATTGACTGATCCACCGCTATCGGGGGCAAGCCCCCTCCCACATTGGTTTTGTGTACACCCCTTACCCCCTTCAGGCGCAGCAACCTCCCGACGTGCGGAAGTGATCTTCAGGCAATAGAAGATCTAAAAATGTGGGAGGGGGCTTGCCCCCGATAGCGCCATGTCAGTCGATACGTGTATTGACTGGTCCACCGCTATCGGGGGCAAGCCCCCTCCCACATTGGTTTTGTGTACACCTCTTACCTCTTTCAGGCGCAGCAACCACCCGACGCCAATTCCTTGAGAATCGGACAGTCCGGCCGCTGATCGCCGTGGCAGTGCTCCACCAGGTCCTGCAACGTATCGCGCAACTGCCCCAGCTCCAGAATCTTTTGGTTCAGCTCCTCGATATGCTGGCGCGCCAAGGCCTTCACATCGGCGCTGGCCCGTTGCCGGTCCTGCCACAACGTCAGCAGCTTGCCGACTTCTTCCAATGAAAACCCCAGGTCCCGCGAGCGCTTGATGAACGCCAGGGTGTGCAAGTCGTCGGCACCGTACACGCGATAGCCGCTCTCGGTGCGATGGGCGGCTTTGAGCAGGCCGATGGATTCGTAGTAGCGAATCATCTTGGCGCTCAAACCGCTTGAACGCGCCGCCTGGCCGATGTTCATGCTCATGGATGTGGGTCCTCCAGATCCTTGGGTTTCCAGGTTTTCAACAACAGCGCATTGCTCACCACGCTGACGCTGGACAAGGCCATCGCCGCGCCGGCCAACACCGGGTTGAGCAGGCCGAATGCCGCCAGGGGAATACCGATCAAGTTATACACAAAGGCCCAGAACAGGTTCTGGCGGATCTTTGCGTAGGTCTTGCGGCTGATCTCCAGCGCGGCCGGCACCAGGCGTGGATCGCCGCGCATCAGGGTGATGCCGGCAGCGTGCATGGCCACGTCGGTGCCGCCGCCCATGGCGATGCCGATGTCGGCGGCGGCCAGGGCCGGGGCGTCGTTGATGCCGTCGCCGACCATCGCCACCACGCCGGTTTTTTTCAGTTCGGCGACGGTGGCGGCTTTGTCGGCCGGGAGCACTTCGGCGTGGACATCGTCGATGCCCAGCGCCTGGGCGACTACCCGCGCACTGCCGCGATTATCGCCGGTGAGCAAATGGCTGCTGATGTGCCGCGCCTTGAGTTGGGCCACGGCTTCCAGCGCACCGGGCTTGAGAGTGTCGCCGAAAGCGAACAGCCCGAGTACCCGCGGTTGCGCGCCTTGCTCGATCAGCCAGGACAAGGTGCGGCCTTCGGCCTCCCAGGCCTTGGCCGAAGCGTTCAGTGCGCCCGCGTCCAGCCCGTTGTCTTCCAGCAGACGGCGGTTGCCCAGGGCCAGCGGCCGACCGTCGAGGGTGCCGGCAATGCCGCGCCCGGTCAGGGACTGGCTGGCGCTCACATCGGCCACGTTCAGCCCCTGTTCGCGGCAGGCATCCAGCACCGCCTTGGCCAGCGGGTGTTCGCTGCCGCGTTGCAAGGCGCCGGCCTGTTGCAGCAGCAGCGGTTCGTTGCCGTCGACTGCCGCCAAGTGGGCGATCTTCGGCGTGCCGGAAGTGAGCGTGCCGGTTTTGTCGAATACCACCGCGCTGACGGCGTGGGCGCGCTCCAGCGCTTCGGCATCCTTGATCAGGATGCCGTGACGCGCTGCCACGCCGGTGCCGGCCATGATCGCAGTCGGTGTGGCCAGGCCCAGGGCGCACGGGCAGGCGATCACCAGCACGGCGACCGCATTGATGATCGCAGTCTCCAGCGAAGCGCCATACAGCCACCAGCCGAGCAGCGTGAGCAAAGCCAGCACCAGCACCGTCGGCACGAACACCTGGCTGACTTTATCCACCAGTTTCTGGATCGGTGCCTTGGCCGCCTGGGCGTCTTCCACCAGGCGGATGATGCGCGCCAGCACGCTTTCCGCGCCGAGGGCCACGGTGCGGACCAGCAAGCGCCCTTCGCCGTTGATCGCGCCACCGGTGACCTTGTCACCCGGTTGTTTCGGCACTGGCAGGCTTTCGCCGCTGATCAGCGCTTCGTCGGCATGGCTTTGGCCGTCCACCACTTCCCCGTCCACCGGGAAGCGCTCGCCGGGTTTGACCAGCACGTGGTCGCCGAGCTTGAGCGCGTTGATCGCGACGTCTTCTTCGCGGCCGTCAACCACCCGAATCGCGCGCTCCGGGCGCAAGGCTTCCAGGGCCCGGATGGCGCTGGCGGTCTGGCGTTTGGCGCGGCTTTCCAGGTATTTGCCGAGCAGCACCAGGGCGATCACCACCGCCGAGGCTTCGAAATACAGGTGCGGCATGCTGCCGACGGGCGCGGTGAGCCATTCATACAGGCTCAGACCGTAACCGGCGCTGGTGCCGATCGCGACCAGCAAGTCCATATTGCCGGCGCCGGCGCGCACGGCTTTCCACGCGGCGATGTAAAAGCGCGCACCGAAGATGAACTGCACCGGTGTGGCCAGGGCGAACTGTACCCAGGCCGGCAGCATCCAGTGCAGGCCGAAGGGCTGTGCCAGCATCGGCAGCACCAGCGGCAACGCGAGCACAATCGCCAGCAGCAGCGCCCAACGCTCGTGGTGCAGGCGCTGGGCTTGATCGGCATCGGTCTTGGTTTCGCTTTGGGGCAGCGACGCGCTGTAGCCGGCCTTGTCGACGGCGGCGATCAGCACGGCGGGGTCCATCTGGCCGAGCACCTCGATATGGGCGCGCTCGTTGGCCAGGTTCACGCTGACACGTTGCACCCCCGGCACCTTGCCCAGCGCGCGCTCGACACGCCCGGCGCAGCTGGCGCAGGTCATGCCGCCGATGGGCAGGTCAAACGTGGTGGTTCCATTCATGGGGCAGTCCTCCTGAAGAAGTTGCCCCTAGGATCAACCTTGACCTGTGGGGAAGGTCAAGCGTCTTTAGTATTCCAATGCCGCAGGTTTGAGGTACATGCCTTCCTGGCCTTGGGCGATGCGCAACTTGCGCACATCACCGGCCTTCAGCGTGATGTTCTGCGCGGGTGGCGCCAACAGGCCCGGCAGGCAACCCGACGATTGGCCCGGCAGCAGCTTCAGGCGCAGCGACACATTGCCGGCCGGCAGGTTGAACGAGGTGGACTGTTCCTGGAACAGGCGCCCGGCCAACTGGTCCTGGATGTACAGGCCGATCTCGCAGTTGGTCGGTACTTCCAGGCGTTCGCGGGAAATGATCAACACCGCGTAGTCTTCGGCGGCGCTGGCCATGGGCGCAGCGGCAGACAAACTCATCAGGCCGACAAGGCCAAAAAACGACCAGCGCATGGCGAATGCTCCGTGGTTCACATCAAAGATGGGTGAAGCTTGGCCGACTGCGTCACCGAATACCAGCCCGGCGGCTATTTTTGCCGCTTGACCTTGCCATCGTGGCAAGGTCGACACTGCGTCCACCCTCATTAAAGGAGTCATGTCATGCAAGTATTCAACGTTGAAGGAATGACCTGCGGCCATTGCGTCCGGGCAGTGACCCAGGCGGTGCAGAATCAGGACCCGGCAGCCGAAGTGAAAGTCGACCTGGCGGCCAAGCAAGTCAGCGTGCAAAGCCAGTTGAGCCGCGACGTGATCGCCGGCTTGATCCGTGAAGAAGGCTACAGCGTCGCCTGATTTAATAGTTAGCGAGCTATCGTAATGTTCAACGCACCCAAGCGCGGCTAGACTGTCGGGCTGCCGACATACTTGGGTGCCTGATGAACCTGCGCATACTCCTGATTTTGGGCGCCTTGAGCGCCTTCGCGCCGCTGGCGATCGACTTTTACCTGCCGGGTTTCCCGGCGATGGCGACGGCGTTCGCCACCGATGAAAAACATATCCAGCTGACCTTGGCGGTGTATTTCGGCGGCCTGGCCATCGGCCAATTGATCTACGGCCCGCTGGCGGACCGCTTTGGTCGTCGTGTGCCGCTGCTCAGCGGGGTCACGTTGTTTACGCTGGCCTCCTTCGCCTGCGCCTACGCGCCGTCTTTGGAATGGCTGATCGGCGCACGCTTCGTGCAGGCCCTCGGCGGTTGTGCGGGCATGGTGATTTCCCGCGCAGTGGTCAGCGACAAGTGTGATGTGGTGACCTCGGCCAAGGTGTATTCGCAACTGATGCTGGTGACCGGCCTGGCGCCGATCCTTGCGCCATTGGCGGGCGGGCTGATGGTCGGGGTGTGGGGCTGGCAGTCGATCTTCCTGGCCCTGACGGTGTTCAGCGTGATGGCCGCGATCGCGGTGGCGGTCGGTTTGCCGGAAACCTTTCCGGCCCATCAGCCTCGGCAACCGTTGTCCGGGTCGCTGCGCCGCTATATCGACCTGTTGTCGGACCGGGTCTACCTCGGTTACGCCCTGACCGGGGGCATTTCGATTGCCGGGATGTTTGCCTACATTGCCGGTTCACCGTTCGTATTCATCAAACTCTATGGCGTGCCCGCCGAGCATTACGGCTGGGTATTCGGCTCCAACGCCGCCGGCTTTATTCTGATGGCCCAAGTCAATGCGCGCTTGCTCGCCAAGCGCGGGCCGGCGTTCTTGCTGTCGCGCACGGTGTGGCTCTACATGTTGGCGGCGTTGGCGCTGCTCGGCGTCGCGGCCTTGCGCACCGATGCGTTGTGGCCGTTGCTGGTGCCGCTGTTTATCTGCATCGCCAGCCTGGGCTGCATTTTGCCCAACACCTCGGCCTGCGCCATGAGCGGGCAGGGCGCGCGAGCCGGTAGCGCCTCGGCAATGCTCGGTTGCATTCAGTTCGGCGTGGCAGCGGGGGCGGCTTCGTTGGTGGGCGTGTTGCACGACGGCACGGCGATGCCGATGGCGATGGTCATCAGCTTGTGCGGGGTCTTGGCGGTGACGATTGCACTGTCGACCCAGCGCCTGCAACGGGCACGTGCCCTACAGGCGCAGGTCTGAAAGACGTCAGCCAGCGGCGGCGGAGCGTTGCTGGTCGAGTGGGAAACGGTGGGGCGCCTGGATGCGCGCTTGCAGGGTCTCGGCGAAGGCGCGGGCTTCGGCCTCACTGCGGAAGGTGATGGCTTCGCCGTCGAGACGGACCTGCCATTTATTGCCCGGGGATTTTGCTAACGCTTTTATCAGGATCTTCATTGCTGACTTCCTCACGTAAAAGAATCGTGGCAAAGGCCGCCAATATAAACCCGAATACGTTCACAATGATGACAAAGGTCAATTCCCTGACTAGTGGTGTCGTCCATCACTTACACGAATGACGGACGACACTGACAGACCTCTTTCAGAACCCTTCCAGCACGATCTTACCCTTGGCCTTGCCGCTCTCGAGCAGCGCGTGGGCGCGGCGTAGGTTCTCGGCGTTGATCACGCCGAAGTGCTCGCCCACGGTAGTTTTCAGGGTGCCGGCATCGATCAGCTCGGCGACGCGATTGAGCAGGTTGTGTTGCTCGATCATGTCCGGCGTCTCGAACATCGAGCGGGTGTACATGAACTCCCAATGCAGCGACAGGCTCTTGCGCTTGAGTTTGCTCACGTCCAGGGCCTTCGGATCGTCGATCAGCGCCAGCTTGCCCTGGGGCTGCAAGGCTTCGACCAGTTGATCCAAATGGTGGTCGGTCTGGGTCAGGCTGGCGACGTGGGTCACCTGCGCCACACCCGCGTGTTTCAGAGCTTCGCTCAGCGGCTGGCTATGGTCGATCACCAGGTCAGCGCCAAGGGCCTTGGCCCAGGCCTGGGTTTCCGGGCGCGACGCGGTGCCGATGACCTTCAGTGCGGTGAGCTGGCTGGCCAATTGGGTCAGGATCGACCCCACGCCGCCGGCAGCGCCGACGATCAGCAGGCTCTGGCCTTCGTCCTTTTTACCCTCGCGCACTTGCAGGCGTTCGAACAACAGTTCCCAGGCGGTGATGGCGGTCAGCGGCAAGGCGGCTGCGTCGGCAAAACCCAGGCTCTTGGGCATATGGCCGACGATGCGCTCGTCCACGGTGTGCAGTTCGCTGTTGCCGCCCGGGCGTACCAGGGAGCCGGCGTAGAACACGTTGTCACCGGCCTTGAACAACGTCACTTCACTGCCGACGGCCTTGACCACACCGGCCACGTCCCAGCCGAGCACCTTGGCGGCGCCGTTTTCCGGGGCGACGTTCTGGCGGACCTTGGTGTCCACCGGGTTGACCGAGATGGCTTTGACTTCCACCAGCAGGTCGCGCGGGCCGGCGACCGGTTCCGGCAGCTCGATGTCTTGCAGGGATTTCGGATCGGTGATCGGCAGTGAGGTGTAGTAGGCAATGGCTTTCATGGGGGCTCCAGAAGTAGGGAGTTGACTGTAGGAGCGAGCTTGCTCGCGAAAAACTCACAGGGGCCGCGCTGAATCAAAAGCGCGGCGTCATCGTTTACGATTTTCGCGAGCAAGCTCGCTCCTACAAAAAAACGCGGTGATCAGGCAAGAAATTTCAGGCGCTTGAGTTCGAAGTGCGCGAGTACGTCGGCGGCCTTGGCGCGGAAACTCTGGATGTGTGCGCTCTGGTCGTGGTCGGCCAGGGCCGCGTCGTCGCGCCAGCGTTCGAGCATGTAGAACGTCTCGGGATGTTGCAGGTCCTGGTGCAGGTCGTACTGTTCGCAACCGGCTTCCTGGCGGGTCGGTTCCAGCAGGCCGCGCAGCAGCGACTCGAGGGTGTGTTGTTGGCCAGGTTTGGCGATCAGCGTGGCGATGACGTTAAAGGCAGCGGACATATTCGATTCCTGACACGGGCTGTATGAGATGGGCAGATGATTGGCTATTTCCGATGCAGATAAAAGCGGCTAAAACAGCAGTCTGTTTCAACAATATTTTGATAATGGGTGGGATTGGATGCTGCGCTTTGATGATTTGCAGTTGTTCGTGCGCGCAGCGGACCTGGGCAGTCTGTCGGCCGCGGCGCGGGTCATGGACCTGTCGCCGGCGGTGGCCAGCGCGGCGTTGAAGCGTATCGAACAGCAACTGGGCACGCGCTTGCTGGCGCGCTCCACTCGCAGCCTGCGCCTCACCGCTGAAGGGGACGGTTTTCTCGGATATGCGCGTGCCGCACTGAGCTCGCTGGACGAAGGGCGGCGGTTATTGGCCAGTGGCCAGGACCATGTCAGCGGTGTGCTGCAACTGTCGGCACCCTCGGATTTTGGTCGCAACCAGCTGTTGCCCTGGCTCGACGAGTTCCAGCGTGACTATCCGCAACTGACGGTGCGCCTGTTGCTGGGCGACCGCATTGCCGACCTGTTCCGCCAGCCGGTGGATATCGCCCTGCGCTATGGCGAACCGGAGGATTCCAGCCTGGTCGCGCTGCCCGTCGCGCCGGATAACGTGCGCGTGCTGTGCGCGGCCCCCAGTTATCTCGAGCGCCACGGCGAACCGCGGCATCTGGAGCAACTGGCCCAGCACAATTGCCTGCTGTATATGCTCGGCACTCGCGTGCATGACCACTGGACGTTTCATGACGGCAAACGCGAAGTCAGCCTGACTGTCGGCGGCGACCGCTTCAGTGACGATGCTGACGTGGTACGGCGATGGGCTGTCGCCGGGGTGGGCATCGCCTACAAGTCCTGGTTGGATGTGAGCAGCGACGTCCGCGCCGGACGCTTGCGCGTGATTCTGCCTGAGCTGCGCGGCGAGCGGACGCCGCTCAACCTGTTATGCGCGCATCGTGCGCAGTTGAGTAAGCCCATCAACCTGCTGCGGGAAATGCTCGTGTCCCGTTGTGCGACATTGACCGCGCAGTGGTCGGAACAATTCACCAGTGCGTAATAGCCTCCACTAAAGCCGGAAATTTCACTCAGATCCTGTCCCTATCCGCGCTGTCAGACGCCGGGGAACTGGCTGCTTGCGCACCTATACTTTGGCGCCAACCACAGCAGAGAAATGATTTAACAAGGAGTGAACACATGGAACAGGCACCTTGCATCAGTCAGATTGCCAGCTTGCTCGCCGAGCCAAAACGCACCGCCATGCTCTGGGCCTTGATGGACGGCTCGGCCAAGTCTTCCCAGGAACTGGCGACGCTCACGGGGTTGTCGCCGGCCTCGGCGAACGCCCATCTGGCGCGGCTTACCGGCGGCGGTTTGCTGCGTGTCGAAGCGCGTCGCGGCAAGCGGTTGTTTCGTGTGGCGGCGGCGGATGTCAGCACCGCCATCGATGCCTTGGCCAGCACCACCATGGCCAGTGCGGCGCGCAGCGCACCGCAGGCTTCACCGCTGACCCTGGCGGCGCCGGCCCCGCTGCGCCATGCGCGGTTATGCCATGGGCACCTCGGCGGCGAGCTGGCGGCGCAACTGTATCAGCGGATGATCGCGGCCGGCTGGATCGAGCGCCACGAGCTCCGCACCCAAGTCACGGTCAAAGGCGCGCAGCACCTGGCCGGCCTGGGCATTTTCACCCAGGCGCTGGCCTTGCCGCTGGTGTGCGACTGTTTCGATTGGAGCCAGCAGCAACCGCACCTGGGCGGCGCGCTGGGAGCCGGGCTATTGCAACTGTTTTTGCAGTCGAACTGGATCCGTGCGGTCAACGAGTCCCGCGCCTTGCTCGTCAGCGACACCGGGTTGGCGGAAATCACCCGGTTGGCCGTGCCCGACGCGCTCTGACCCGGATGACGTCGTTCAGAGTTGCGATCAGGTCGCACCCAGCAATAACCCGGAAAAACCATGGCCCACACTCCCAGAGGGGATTATTCACACAGGGGATGGGGCATGGGTACGCACGGCTATAGCGCGGCAGAACGGCTGGAACGGTTGCCCATCAGCGGTTACCACCGAGTCATTTTTATCATCATCGCCCTGGCGTTTTTCTTCGACTCCATGGATCTGGCGATGATGACTTTCCTGCTCGGCTCGATCAAAGCCGAGTTCGGCCTGAGCACGGCCCAGGCTGGCTTGCTGGCCAGTTCGAGTTTTTTCGGCATGGTGGTGGGCGCGTCGTTGTCCGGGATGCTCGCCGATCGCTTCGGACGCAAGCCGGTGTTCCAGTGGAGCATCGTGTTGTGGGGGATCGCCAGCTACTTATGTTCCACGGCGCAGACGGTGGAGACGCTGACGCTGTTTCGCATCCTGCTCGGCATTGGCATGGGCATGGAGTTTCCGATCGCGCAGTCGATGCTCTCGGAGCTGATTCCGGCCAAGGGGCGCGGGCGCTATATCGCGTTGATGGATGGCTTCTGGCCGTTGGGTTTTGTGGCGGCGGGGGTGCTGTCGTACTTTTTGCTGCCGCTGATCGGCTGGCGCGACATCTTCCTGGTGCTGGCGGTGCCGGCGGTGTTTGTGTTGGCGATCCGGTTTTTTATCCCGGAGTCGCCGCGCTGGCTGGAGCAGGCCGGGCGGCATGCGGCGGCGGATAAGGTGTTGCTGGGGATCGAGGCGAAAGTGCGCGACTCCCTGGGCCGCGCCGAGTTGCCGCAGCCGATTCGCCTGCCGCGGGTGGAGAGTGTGCCGGGCAACTTCTTCTCGGCGTTCCAGCAATTATGGTCGGCGCAGTATCGCCAGCGCACGATGATGATCTGGAGTGTGTGGTTCTTCGCCTTGCTCGGCTTTTATGGGCTCACTTCCTGGTTGAGTGCCTTGCTGCAGCAGTCGGGGTTTGCGGTGACCCAGTCGGTGTATTACACGGTGATCATTTCCCTGGGCGGGATTCCCGGCTTCCTGATGGCGGCCTGGCTGGTGGAGCGTTGGGGGCGCAAGCCGGTATGCGTCGTGACCTTGCTCGGCGGCGGGGTGATGGCGTTTCTGTATGGGCAAAGCGCGGTGTTCGGCGGCAATGTCGGCCTGCTGATCGCCTCGGGGTTGTTGATGCAGTTCTTTCTGTTTGGCATGTGGGCGGTGCTGTACACCTACACGCCGGAGTTGTATCCCACTTCGGCGCGGGCGACAGGGGCCGGGTTCGCTTCGGCGATCGGGCGGGTCGGGTCGTTGCTCGGGCCGTTGGTGACCGGGCTGGTGTTCCCGATTACCGGGCAGGGCGGGGTGTTTGCCCTGGGCGCATTGTGCTTTGCGGTGGCGGCGCTGGTGGTGTGGGTGTTTGGGATGGAGACGAAGGGCAAGACCCTGGAAGAGTTGAGCGAGATTTAACCGGCAATCCACAACGAATGTGGGAGCGCGCTGGCTCCCACATTGTCAGTCGCGGTTTACGCCGTCAGGGCTTCACCAGCCGCGCATCCAGGCTGTTTTGCGCCAGGCGTTTGGCCTGGTCCTGGGTCATGCCCAGGGCGGTGTACAGCGCATGGAAGTTCTCGGTGACGTAACCGCCGAAGTACGCCGGGTCGTCCGAGTTCACCGTCACCTTCACCCCACGCTCGAGCATGTCGAGGATGTTGTGCTGGGCCATGTCGTCGAACACGCGCAGCTTGGTGTTGGACAGCGGGCACACGGTCAGCGGGATCTGTTCGTCGATGATCCGTTGCATCAGGCGCTCGTCTTCGATGGCGCGCACGCCATGGTCGATACGCTGGACTTTCAGCAGGTCGAGGGCTTCCCAGATGTACTCGGGCGGGCCTTCTTCGCCGGCGTGGGCCACGGTGAAGAAGCCTTCGTTGCGGGCTCGGTCGAACACACGCTGGAACTTGCTCGGCGGGTGGCCCATTTCCGAACTGTCCAGGCCCACGGCCACGAACGCATCGCGGAACGGCAGCGCCTGGTCGAGGGTTTTCTCGGCTTCGGCTTCGCTCAAGTGGCGCAGGAAGCTGAGGATCAAGCCGCTGGTGATGCCCAGTTGCTGCTCGCCATCTTTGAGCGCGGCGGCGATGCCGTTGAGCACCACTTCGAACGGCACGCCACGGTCGGTGTGGGTTTGCGGGTCGAAGAAGGGTTCGGTGTGGATCACGTTCTGCGCTTTGCAGCGCAGCAGGTAGGCCCAGGTCAGGTCGTAGAAATCCTGGGAGGTGCGCAATACATCGGCGCCCTGGTAATACAGGTCGAGAAACTCTTGCAGGTTGTTGAAGGCGTAGGCCTTGCGCAGGGTGTCGACGTCGTTCCATGGCAGCGCAATCTTGTTGCGCTCGGCCAGGGCGAACAGCAGCTCAGGCTCCAGCGAGCCTTCCAGGTGCAGGTGCAGTTCAGCCTTGGGCAGGGCGTTGAGCCAATCGTACATGTCTAAAATCTCATCGGGTGCAATGGCGGCATTCTACAGACCATGACTGAAATAATCGGCAAAACCTGACCAAGAGGAGAGTATTGGATCTATTCGCGCAGGGGCGCTGCGAACTAAGATGTAACGAAACGTTAGCGATGTACTGCAGTCTGTACCCCGTCAATGACTGATTTGCCGCACAAAAGGCCCGCAATGCTCACCTCTCTCAAGCAAGAAAAATTCATGCTGCTGGCGCTGATCGCCGCCGTCGCCGCGTACCCGCTGGAGCACTGGATGCTCCATAACGGGCAAATGGTCGCGCTGCTGGCCGGCCTGGCGCTGATTGGCTTTATCGTGGTGGCGTCGATGCGCGTCGCTCACCATGCCGAGCAGTTGGCGGAAAAGGTCGGCGACCCCTACGGCACCATGATCCTGACCCTGGCCGCCGTGCTGGTGGAAGTGGTGATCCTGGCGATCATGATGAGCAACGAACCGTCGCCGACCCTGGTGCGCGACACCATCTACTCGGCGGTGATGCTCGATATCAACGGCATCCTCGGCCTGGCCGCGCTGATGGGGGGCATCAAGCACGGCGAACAGTCCTACAATGACGATTCGGCGCGCACCTACAGTGTGATGATCCTCACCGCCATGGGCGTGTCGATGGTGGTGCCGGAATTCATCCCCGAAGCGGACTGGAAAATTTACTCGGCCTTCACCATCGGCGCGATGGTGGTGCTCTACACCCTGTTCCTGCGCATGCAGGTGGGCCCGCACAGTTATTTCTTCAGCTACAGCTACCCGGAAAAACGCCGCAAGACGTTGCCGGAAGAACAGGCGCCGCCGGTGAACCTGGCATTTTCCATCGGTACGCTGGTGTTCGGGGTGATTGTGATTGGCGCGCTGGCCGAGGTGATGTCCAAGACCCTCGACCTGGGCCTGGAAGGCACGGGCGCACCGCCGGTGGTGACGGCGATTGTGGTCGCGGCCATCTCGGCGGCACCGGAGATTCTGACCGCCTTGCGCGCCGCCCTGGCCAACCGCATGCAGTCGGTGGTGAACATTGCACTGGGCGCATCGTTGTCGACGGTGATCCTGACGGTGCCGGTGATGGAAGCGATGGCGCTCTACACCGGCCAGCCGTTCCAGATGGCGATGACGCCGGTGCAAAGCGTGATGGTGTTGATCACGCTGATCGTCAGTGCGATCAACCTCAACGATGGCGAAACCAACGCCATCGAAGGGATGACCCACTTTGTGTTGTTTGCGACCTTTATCATGTTGTCGTTGTTAGGGGTGTAGGCGTGAGCTTGCTCGCGAATAATCTGAGAGCGCCGTGTGAATCAGAACACCTGCGTTAGCGTTGACGTTTTTCGCGAGCGAGCTCGCTCCTACAAGGGATTGATCAGGTTACGGGCGGCCTGGCTGTGATCGGCAATCAAGCCTTTGAGGTCGAGGCCCTCGACCTGGCCGTCGATCACCCGCCATTGCCCGCCGATCATCACCCGGTCGGCCCGGTCGGCGCCGCACAACAGCAACGCCGAAATCGGATCGTGACTGCCGGAGAAGCGCAGTTCGTCCAGCTTGAACAGCGCCAGATCGGCCTGCTTTCCTACGGCTAACTCACCGATATCCGAACGACCGAGCAACTGCGCCGAGCCTTTGGTCGCCCAGCCCAGCACGCCTTGCGGGGTGATTTTTTCCGCGCCATAACGCAGGCGCTGGATGTACAGCGCCTGACGGGCTTCGAGGATCATGTTCGACGCATCGTTGGAGGCCGAACCGTCCACGCCCAGGCCGATCGGGGCACCGGCGGCGAGCAGGTCCAGGGTCGGGCAGATGCCGGAGGCCAGGCGCATGTTCGAGCTTGGGCAATGGCAGATCCCGGTGCCGGCGGCGCCCAGGCGGGCGATTTCATCCGGGTTGAAGTGAATGCCATGGGCCAGCCAGGTGCGCGGGCCGAGCCAGCCGACGCTGTCGAGGTAGTCCACGGTGCGTAGGCCGAAGCGTTGCAGGCAGAAGTCTTCCTCGTCGAGGGTTTCCGCCAGGTGCGTGTGCAGGCGCACGTCGAGGCTCGCGGCCAGTTCGGCGCTGGCTTGCATGATTTGCGGGGTGACGGAAAACGGCGAGCAGGGCGCCAGGGCGATCTGGATCTGCGCGCCGTCGCCGCGTTCGTGGTACTGGCGGATCAGGCGCTGGCTATCGTCCAGAATCACCGCGCCCTGTTGCACGGTTTGCTGCGGCGGCAAGCCACCGTCGGCTTCGCCCAGGCTCATGGAGCCGCGAGTGAGCATGGCGCGCATGCCCAGTTCGCGCACCACGTCGACTTGCACGTCGATGGCATGTTCCAGGCCGTCCGGGAACAGGTAGTGGTGGTCTGCCGCCGTGGTGCAGCCTGAGAGCAGCAATTCCGCCAGCGCGACTTTGCTGGCCAGGGCGAGTTTTTCCGGGGTCAGCCGCGCCCACACCGGGTACAGGGTCTTCAGCCACGGGAACAACGGCTGATTGACCACCGGCGCCCAGGCGCGAGTCAGGGTCTGGTAGAAGTGATGATGGGTATTGATCAGCCCCGGCAAGACCACATGTTCGCGGGCGTCGAACACCTGTGTACAGGGCTGTGCAGGCGCTTGCCCGATGCCCAGCAGTTCGCTGATCACACCGTCTTGCAGCACCAGGCCGCCACGGGCATCGAGGCCATTGGCAGTGAAAATCGCGAGGGGGTTTTTTAACCAGATACGGGTCGCAGGCATGGGCCGGCTCCTCTGAATGATGGGTTCAGGTTTGCCAGCTCAGTGTTGCCCTGTCTGCTGATCCAGGGTCGCCGGTGAGGGCGAGGTGGCTAGATTACGTGTAGTTCTAGATCCGGTCTACCGGTAGGAACGCGCTGCTCTCGAGAAGCGTGTTCCCACCTTTGATGGCGGCTTACCAGGGAATGGTATGGCCCCGGTAGTCCACGAAGTGGTGGCCGCCTTTGCCGGTGTAGGCATTCACCTGATCGAGCAGGCCGCGCACGCTGGTCTCGACGTCGATGAGTGCGTTTTCGCCGCCCATGTCGGTCTTCACCCAGCCCGGGTGCAGGGAAAGCACGGTCATTTTTTGCTCGCCGAGTTGGGTGATGAAGCTGTTGGTCATCGAGTTGAGGGCGGCCTTGCTCGCCTTGTAGAGCGCCAGCTCGGAACCGTCAGGGATGGTCACGCTGCCCAGGACTGAACTCATGAACGCTAGCACGCCGGAATCTTTGCGGATCTGCCCGACAAAGCGCTGGGCCAGGTTGATCGGCGCCACGGCGTTGGTGAAGAACAACTGGCCGACTTCCGCCAGGGTGGCGTGGCCAGGTTCCTGGTTCGCCGGGCCCTTGACGCCGGCGTTGACGAACAGCAGGTCGAATGTGCGTTCCTTGAGGCGCTGGCTCAGGGCGATCACGGCTTGCTGATCGTCCATGTCGAGTTTCTCGATCTGTACCGGGCCAACGGCTTTCAGGGCGTCGGCCTTGTTCGGGTCACGCACGGTGGCGGTCACGTCCCAGCCATCCTTGAGCAATTGCTTGACCAGGCCAAGGCCCAGCCCGCGTGAGGCGCCGATGATCAGTGCGTTTTTTGGCGTAGACATGAAGAGCTTCCTTTGACGTCGCGGTTCAGGGCGTTCAGCGAACAACATTAGCTGTTTCAACGTTGCAGCAGGATACGCCCCCGGCTCAGGTCGGCAAGCTGGTTTTGCAGGGTGTCGATGTGTGCTTCGCCCAGGGCCAGTTGCAGCTCCACGCCGTTGGCGGTGAAGTGTTCCTCCAGTACCAGCCCGCCGAGTTCGGCGACCCGCAACTTGACCAGGTTCAGTTCGGAAAACCCGCAGTCGCAGCTCAACGGCACGCGGCTGATCAGCTCGATGCGCTCGGCGGTTTGCAGGCATTTGTTCGCGCCGCCGCCATACGCCCGCGCCAGCCCGCCGGTGCCCAGTTGGATGCCGCCGTACCAGCGAATCACCAGCACCACCACCTGATCGAAGCCCTGGGCCTCGATGGCGGCGAGGATCGGTCGCCCGGCGGTGCCGCCAGGTTCTCCGTCGTCGTTGCTGCGGTACTGGTCGGCGAGTTTCCAGGCCCAGCAATTGTGCGTGGCGTTCAGGTCGCTGTGCTGCTCGATGAACGCCTGGGCTTCTTGCGCGCTGGTGATCGGTGCGGCCAGGGTGATGAAGCGGCTTTTGCGAATTTCTTCGCGGAATTCGCAAAGGCCGGTGAGGGTGAAAGGCATAGGCGGTGTCGTCTAGAGGGCGGGCTTGATGCCA
Organism: Pseudomonas sp. Pse79; assembly: GCF_024519615.1. Lineage (NCBI taxonomy): Bacteria > Pseudomonadati > Pseudomonadota > Gammaproteobacteria > Pseudomonadales > Pseudomonadaceae > Pseudomonas > Pseudomonas sp. Pse79. The sequence continues at coordinate 6,274 of NZ_JALJRR010000031.1, read as the reverse complement.
CAGCCTTTGAGAATGATGTGGATCAGGTTGGTGCCGGCGTCTTCCATATCTTGTTTGGTCAACTTGGTGCGCCCGGTGACGCGGCAGATCTGGCTGGCGAAGTCGGCATAGTGCTGGGTGCTGCCCCACAGCAGGAAGATCAGGTGGACGGGGTCGATGGGGTCCATCTTGCCGGCATCGATCCAGGCCTGGAACACGGCCGCCCGGCCACTGAACCAGGCGCGGTAGTCCTGGCCGAAGTATTCAGTAAGGCATTCGCCGCCGCTGATGATCTCCATGGCGAAGATCCGCGAGGCCTGGGGCTGTCGTCGGGAAAACTCCATCTTGGTGCGGATGTAGCGGGTGAGGGCCACGGCCGGGTCGTCCTCGGCGGTCAGCGCGTTGAAGGTGCTGTCCCACAGTTCGAGGATATTGCTGAGCACCGCGACGTACAGGCCCATCTTGTTGGTGAAGTAGTAGTGCAAGTTGGCCTTCGGCAACCCGGCGCTGGCAGCGATGGTGTTCATGCTGGTGCCCTTGTAGCCGTGACGCGCGAACTCGTCTTCGGCCGCTTGAAGAATCGCTTGCTCGTTCTTTTGCCGAATGCGGCTGGCGGGCTTCCCGGCGTGGGTGCTGTGGGCAGGAACTTCGAGGCTCATGGAGGTTTCCGTGCTGATCGATAGAGACGATGTATGCACAGATAACCCACCCTCAAGCCTCAGACAAGTCCTGATGCAATAAAACCCTCAAAGCGGTTCCAGCGTATCGCCATGTGGCGCGCCGTTTGCTGCGGGGCTCGCTTTGGCTTCCGGCAGTAACAGGCACAATGCGATGGCGGTCAGCCCGCCGCTGGTGATGGCCGAGTCGAACAGGTTTTGCACCAGCGTCGGCATCAAGTGCAGCAGGTTCGGTTGGGCGGCAATGCCCAGGCCGACGCCGAACGAGGTGGCGATGATCAGCATGCTGCGTCGGTCCAGCGGCGCCTGGGCGAGAATACGCACGCCGGCCGCCGCCACGCTGCCGAACATCACCAGGGTCGCGCCGCCCAATACCGGTTTGGGGATTTGCTGCAGCACCGCGCCGATCGATGGAAACAAGCCGAGGCAAAACAGCACCACGCCGATGTACAGGCCGACATAGCGGCTGGCCACACCGGTGAGTTGGATCACGCCATTGTTCTGAGCGAACGTGGTGTTGGGGAACGCGCTGAAGGTGGCGGCGATCATGCAGCTCACCCCGTCGCCGAGTACGCCGCCCTTGAGCCGGTTTATATAAGACGGGCCGCTGATGGGCTGGCGGGCGATCATGCAGTTGGCGGTGAGGTCACCCACGGTTTCGATGCTGCTGATCAGATAAATCAGCGCGATGGGTAGGAAGGCGCTCCAGTCGAAGTTGAAACCATAACGAAACGGCATCGGCAGGCTGATCAACGGCAGGTCGGGCAGGGCCTGGGGCACCAGTTTGCCGCTGAACCAGGCCGCGAGGCTGCCGAGGGCCAGGCCGATGATGATCGCCGAGAGGCGTACCCAGGGTGTGTTCGAGCGGTTGAGCAGGATGATCGTCAACACCACGAACAGGCCCAGTGCCAGGTTGATGGGCGCGCCGAAATCGGCGGCATTGAACCCGCCGCCGAGGTCGGTGATACCCACTTTGATCAGGCTGATGCCGATCAGAGTAATCACGATGCCGGTGACCAGCGGCGTGATCACCCGGCGCAGTTGCCCGATAAAACGGCTCAGCACGATTTGTACGGCGGCGCCGAAAAAGCACACGCCGAAGATCATCGCCAGGATGTCTTCCGGGCTGCCGCCGCGTTGCTTGACCAGGAAGCCCGCCGACAGCACGGCGCCGAGAAACGCAAAGCTGGTGCCCTGCAGGCAGATCATGCCGGCGCCGATGCCAAACGGCCTACGCGCCTGGATGAAAGTGCCGACACCGGACACCATCAGCGCCATGCTGATCAGGTACGGCAGGTGAGCCGCCAGGCCCAGGGTCGAGCCGATGATCAGCGGCGGCGTGATGATGCCGACGAAGGCGGCCAATACATGTTGCAGGGCGGCCAGTAGGGCGGGCAGGGGTTTTGGGCGGTCGTTGAGGCCGTAGATCAGGTCGCTGGGGCTGGACGTTTCTGGTGGCATGGCGGGCAAACTCGAGTCGGACGGTTCTAGGTCCTTGTGCTCTTGCAAAAAGCTGTCCACTTGCTCAGCTTTTTGTGCGAGGCCCGAATTAGCGGGTTGCCGCCAGGCTGTCGAGGAAACTTTCCAGCACCAAATGAGGGCGCCGCCCCTTGCGGGTGACCGATGCCAGGCTTAAATCGTAAAAACGTGTAGCCGGTTTCAGCGCGCGTAGTCGGCCTTGTTGCACCCACAGGCTGGCGTAGTGATCGGGCAGGTAGCCGATGTAGCGGCCGGTGAGGATCAGGAACGCCATGCCTTCGCGGTCCGAAGCGCTGGCGGTGCAGTTGAGGGCCTGGTAGTGGGCCTGGATCTCGGCGGGCAGGCGGAAGGTGGGGGCGATCGCATCCTGGTCGTCGATGCGTCCATCCTCCAACTGCTTGTCGTCGGCATAGAACAGCGGGTGGCCGACGGCGCAGTAGAGCAGCGAGCGTTCGCTGTACAGCGCCTGGTATTCCAGGCCGGACAGCGCGCTGGCCTGGGGCACCACGCCGACATGCAGGCGGCCGTCGAGCACGCCTTGTTCCACTTCATTGGGGGCAATCATGCGGATCTGGATCTGCACGTCCGGGCCGCGTTCCTTCAATTGCGCCAGGGCATGGGTGATACGCATGTGGGGCAGGGTGACGAGGTTGTCGGTGAGGCCGATGATCAGTTCGCCGCGCAAATGTTGGTGCAGGCCGTTGACCTCGGTGCGAAAGCTTTCCAGGGCGCTCAAGAGTTGCAGTGCCGATTGATAGACCTCGCGGCCTTCCTCGGTCAGCGAGAATCCGGCACGCCCGCGCTGGCACAGGCGCAATCCCAGGCGTTGCTCCAGATCGCTCATTTGCTGGCTGATGGCCGAGCGGCCGATGCCGAGCACGGTCTCCGCCGCCGAGAAGCCGCCACACTCCACCACGCTGCGAAAGATGCGCAACAGGCGAATATCGAAGTCGCTGACTTGGGCCAGGGGGTCGGGTCGACGGATGCTCATAGTTTAGTCGGGGCCTGACTGAAGGTTAGAAGAGTTGGATTTCACAGACTTTATCCCCGTGGCAATTTAGCTGCAAGAACGCTTTTCAATCCCGGCGCTGCTTTTTGCCTTGCGAGGTTTTGCTGATGAACATGTCCGAAAACGCCCCTTCGTCCCTGGCCAGCCAACTGAAGTTGGACGCTCACTGGATGCCTTACACCGCCAACCGTAACTTCCAGCGTGACCCGCGCCTGATCGTGGCCGCCGAAGGCAGTTGGTTGACCGATGACAAGGGCCGCAAGGTCTACGATTCGTTGTCGGGGCTGTGGACCTGCGGCGCCGGGCACACCCGCAAGGAAATCCAGGAAGCGGTCGCCAAGCAACTGGGTACGCTGGACTACTCGCCGGGCTTCCAATACGGTCATCCGCTGTCGTTTCAACTGGCGGAAAAAATCACCGACCTGACCCCGGGCAACCTCAACCATGTGTTCTTCACCGACTCCGGTTCCGAGTGCGCCGATACGGCGGTGAAGATGGTGCGTGCGTACTGGCGCCTAAAAGGCCAGTCTACCAAGACCAAGATGATCGGCCGCGCCCGTGGCTATCACGGGGTGAACATCGCCGGCACCAGCCTGGGCGGCGTCAACGGCAACCGTAAGATGTTTGGTCAGGCGATGATGGATGTTGACCATCTGCCTCACACCTTGCTGGCGAGCAATGCGTTCTCGCGCGGCATGCCGGAGCAGGGCGGTATTGCCCTGGCCGATGAACTGCTCAAGTTGATCGAGTTGCACGACGCGTCGAACATCGCTGCCGTTTTTGTCGAGCCGATGGCCGGCTCCGCTGGCGTGTTGGTGCCGCCACAGGGTTACCTCAAGCGTCTGCGTGAAATCTGCGACCAGCACAACATCCTGTTGGTGTTTGACGAAGTGATCACCGGTTTCGGCCGTACCGGCTCGATGTTCGGCGCCGACAGCTTCGGCGTGACCCCGGACCTGATGTGCATCGCCAAGCAAGTCACCAACGGTGCGATCCCGATGGGCGCGGTGATTGCCAGCAGCGAGATCTATCAGACCTTCATGAACCAGGCGACGCCGGAATACGCGGTGGAATTCCCCCACGGCTACACCTACTCGGCACACCCGGTAGCCTGCGCGGCTGGCCTGGCGGCGTTGGACCTGCTGCAGAAGGAAAACCTGGTGCAGAGCGTAGCCGAAGTCGCTCCGCACTTTGAGAATGCACTGCATGGTTTGAAGGGCAGCAAGAACGTGATCGACATCCGCAACTACGGTCTGGCCGGCGCGATCCAGATTGCCCCGCGTGACGGTGATGCCATCGTTCGTCCGTTCGAGGCTGGCATGGCCTTGTGGAAAGCCGGTTTCTACGTGCGTTTTGGCGGCGACACCCTGCAGTTCGGGCCAACCTTCAACAGCAAGCCGCAGGACCTGGATCGCCTGTTCGATGCCGTCGGCGAAGTGCTGAACAAGATCGACTGATTTCTCCTTCTATATAGAACAACTTTTCAGGAGCCCTGCATGAGCCTTATCCAGCATTTGATCGACGGCCAATTGGTCAGCGAATCCGGTCGCACTGCCGATGTGTACAACCCGTCCACCGGCCAGGTGATTCACCAGGTGCCGCTGGCCAGTCGCGAAACCATCCAGCGCGCGATCGACTCGGCCAAGGCCGCATTCCCGGCCTGGCGTAATACGCCGGCGGCCAGGCGTGCCCAGGTGATGTACCGTTTCAAGCAGTTGCTGGAGCAGAACGAAGCGCGCATCTCGCAGTTGATCAGCGAGGAGCACGGCAAGACCCTGGAAGACGCGGCGGGGGAATTGAAGCGTGGCATCGAGAACGTGGAGTATGCGTGCTCGGCGCCGGAAATTCTCAAGGGCGAGTACAGCCGCAATGTGGGGCCGAACATCGATGCCTGGTCGGATTTCCAGCCGTTGGGCGTAGTGGCCGGGATTACCCCGTTCAACTTCCCGGCGATGGTGCCGTTGTGGATGTACCCGCTGGCGATCGTCTGCGGCAACTGCTTTATCCTCAAACCGTCGGAGCGTGATCCGAGTTCGACGCTGTTGATCGCGCAATTGCTGCAGGAGGCCGGCCTGCCTAAGGGCGTGCTGAGCGTGGTGCATGGCGACAAGGGCGCGGTGGATGCGCTGATCGAAGCGCCGGAGGTCAAGGCCTTGAGCTTTGTGGGTTCGACGCCGATTGCCGAGTACATCTACGCCGAAGCGACCAAGCGCGGCAAACGCGTGCAAGCGCTGGGCGGCGCGAAGAACCATGCGGTGCTGATGCCGGATGCCGATCTGGATAATGCGGTCAGTGCCTTGATGGGCGCGGCCTACGGTTCCTGCGGCGAGCGTTGCATGGCGATCTCGGTGGCGGTGTGTGTGGGTGACCAGGTGGCGGATGCATTGATCGCCAAGTTGGTGCCGCAGGTCAAGGCGCTGAAGATTGGCGCGGGCACCTCGTGCGGCCTGGATATGGGGCCGCTGGTCACCGGCCAGGCGCGGGATAAGGTCAGCGGCTATATAGAAGACGGTGTGGCCGCGGGCGCTGAGCTGGTGGTCGATGGTCGTGGCTTGAGCGTTGCCGGGCATGAGCAGGGGTTCTTCCTCGGCGGCAGTTTGTTTGACCGCGTGACGCCGCAGATGCGTATCTATAAAGAAGAGATCTTCGGGCCGGTGTTGTGCGTGGTGCGGGTCAATAGCCTGGAAGCGGCGATGCAACTGATCAACGATCACGAGTATGGCAACGGCACATGCATCTTCACCCGTGACGGTGAAGCGGCGCGTCTGTTCTGTGACGAGATTGAAGTGGGCATGGTCGGCGTGAACGTTCCACTGCCGGTGCCGGTGGCCTACCACAGCTTTGGCGGCTGGAAGCGCTCGCTGTTTGGCGACTTGCATGCTTACGGGCCGGATGGGGTGCGTTTCTATACCCGGCGCAAGGCTATTACCCAGCGCTGGCCGCAACGGGCCAGTCATGAAGCGTCACAGTTTGCCTTCCCTAGCTTGTAAGACGCGTTGAAAGCCGGCCCCTTGGGGCCGGCTTTCGCGTTTTTGCGGCCTTTTTGACCGATATGACAGAATTGTGAAGAAAGGTGTTGACGGCAAATCCTGGACGTCTATAATTCGCCCCACTTCCGGCGCAGTCGAAA